>QGUX01000176.1 GCA_003242275.1 Pseudomonadota bacterium
CCGCGTGGGGTAGCCCGCCTCCCCCCTGTTGTGTTCCGAACCCCGGGGCACCGCCCCCTGTGGCCGGGGGCGGGGACATGATGGACTGTGACACCACCGGGATCGAGCCGGACCTGGCCGCGGCGCTGCGCGAGGCGGTGGCGGCGAAGCAGGACATGCTGTTCACCGAGCCCACCGGGAACGAGGACGAGACCTACCACATCTCCTGCCGCCGCCTGCTGCTGCACGGCCGCCCGCACGAACTGCTGTCGATCCGCCGCATGACGCGCGAGCTGTCGCGCCAGGAGGTGGCGGTGTGGAAGAAGCTGATCCGCACGCTGAGCCACGAGCTGAACAACTCGCTGGCGCCGATCAGCTCGCTGGCCAACTCCGGCCGCGAGCTGGCGCGGCGCGGCGACGTGGATGCGCTGCCGGGCGTGTTCCACACCATCGGCGAGCGCGCGCGCCACCTGCACGAGTTCATCGGCGCCTACTCCCGTTTCGCGCGCCTGCCGGCGCCTCGGCCGGAGAGGGTGGAGTGGCGGGAATTCCTCGCGCAGCTCCGTCACCAGATGGAGTTCACGACGGTGGGGCCGCTGCCGCCGGAGGCAGGCTGGTTCGACCGGGGCCAGCTCGAGCAGGCGCTGATCAACCTGCTGAAGAACGCGCACGAGTCGGGAAGCGCGTCGGAGGCGGTCGAACTGGCCGTGGTCGCCACCGAGGCGCAGCAGCGCATCGAGGTGCGGGACCGGGGCTCGGGCATGAGCGAGCTGGTGCTCACGCAGGCGCTGCTGCCGTTCTATTCCACCAAGCGCAGGGGCACCGGGCTCGGCCTCGCGCTCGCGCGCGAGATCGCCGAGGCGCATGGCGGGCAGATCCGCATCGCCAACCGGGAGGGCGGTGGAGTGGCGGTGACGCTGGTGCTGCCGCGGCCGAAGGATTGAATCCCCTGCTTTGGCACGCACGCCTGCAGACCCTGTGACCAGCCGGACGGCGCTCGTTGTCGCCGGCCGGTAACGCCGGTAGGACTGCGCCTACCGCATCGAGCCACGCGCGGCGAATGCTTCGCGCACTCATGGCGCGCAAGCTGGTCTCCTTCGAAAGGATCCGGTTTCCGTGCAGAGGAGATGAAGTGCGATGAAGAAGTTCCCAGCAATCCTGGCCGCGATGATGTCCTGCGCAGTGCTCGTGGCCTGCAACCAGGCGCAGACGCCCGAGCAGTCGGACGGCGCCTTCGGTTCGGGCGCGGCCGGCACGGGCACCGAAGGCACGGGCGCGTATCCTGAGCCGACCATGCCCACCACCCCGGGCACTTCTCCCGAAGTGGACACCACGCCCGGCAGCGACACCCTGGGGACCGGTTCCCCCGGTGCCGGCGCGGGCGGAACCACCGATCCGGATGCCAGCCGGGGCAACCCGTCCACGCCTTCCACCGATACCACGACCGGGGAAGGCGGCATGCCGACCCGCTGACGGCAGGGCTCGATGGGCGTGGCCTGGGTTTCGCCTCAGGCCACGTCGATCTCGCCCTCTTCCACGCCTTCCCAGTAGTGCACGCGCCGCGCGTGCACGCGGATCATCACCAGCCCCGGCGTGTACACGCCGCGCTCGAACCAGCGTTCCAGTCCGGGACTCCAGTGTTCGCCGAACTGCCGTGGATCGCGCACCACCGTGGCGGTGCCTTCCACATTGATGTGGATGGCCGGCCCCCCGAGCAGGTGGCGTTCCCCCTGGAAGGCCAGCGCCACCTTGGGGTCGCGCTCGATGTCGGACACCAGCGGCGAGTCTTCCCAGGTGAAGTAGTACCAGTCCCCGTGCGCATCCGCACCGTTGCTGTTGCTCATCAGGCGGCCGGTGATGTGGCCCTGCGGGCCATGGGTCATCAGCATGGCGAAGTCGATGCTCCGCAGCTTCCTGGCGATGTCGGCCAACGACCGGTATCCCAACAGTGCAGACTCCACGTGACCGCTATCCGTGCTGCATGCGATGCATTGCAGGGTAATGCTGCAGGGCGTTGGCGCGACGCGGGCAGGGACGCCTCGCACTGTCGGCATTGGACTACATGCACTTCTGTGGCCGTTACGTAGGAAATTCCCTACCGTCCGCCCCAGTGGCAGCTGCTGCTGCGGATCGCGTCGGCCGCCCATGCTGGAGGCTTCGCACTGCCGGGGATCCGCCCATGAAGAACACGAAGCCACTGCTGCTCGCGGCAATCTGCCTTTCGATGGCCGCATGCTCGCGCAACGACGCGCCGCGCGATCCCGGCGACGGGCCCGGGGCGCCGGTGGATACCTCCCAGCTCACGCCCACGGGTGCCGCCGAGCCGGCCGCCGCCCTGGTGCGCCTGGAGAGCCGGTCGGGCAGCGCGGCGGTGGGCGAACTGGAGCTGCGGGCCGTGGAGGGCGGCGTCACGATCAACGGCGAGATCGGCGGGCTCACCGCGGGGTCGGAGCATGGCATCCACGTGCACGAGAACGGCGACTGCTCGGCCGCGGATGCGTCCAGCGCCGGCGGGCACTTCAACCCGCACGATGCGCCACATGGCGCGCCGACGGTGGGACTGGAGCAGCGCCACCTGGGTGACATGCCCAACATCGTCGCCGACGAGAACGGCTTCACGCACATCAACACCGCGATCGTGGGCGCCACGCTGCGCGACGGGGGCCCCACCGACCTGATCGGCAGGGCGGTCGTGGTGCACGAGAAGCGCGACGACTACGTCACGCAGCCTTCGGGGGATTCGGGCGGACGGATCGCCTGTGGCGTGATCCGCTGAGGAGATGCGCCGCGGCTATTCGTAGCCGCGCGGCGCCAGCAGCAACGACCCCGCCTCGCTGCGCAGGCTGATGGTGTCATCGCGCTCGCGCCGCACGCGCGCGTCGCCCCGCAGGATGGCCAGCACGCGCGCCTCCTGCCGCTGCCGCCGTTCATCCACGCAGGCGCGGCGCGTGCTCATCACTTCGCCGATGCGCAGCACGGATTCCTCGCGGATGTAGGGGCCCGAGAAGCTGTTGCAGCCGGAGTTGCCACTGACGCGGCCATCCACGCCGAACTCCACCGACAGCGGCGACTCGCCGCGGACGGGAGCGCCGCCGTCCACCGCCACGATGGTCCAGCGGGTGCCGCCGAGGTCGGGCACCGGTCCGGGCGCGGGGCCGGTCGACGCACAGGCCGAAAGCAGCAGGGAAAGGGGGAACAGAACGAATCCGGATCTGGGTCGGACGAAACGATCGGGGTAGTTTCGCATGGCAGGTCCAGTGACTCGTTCTGTTCCCTTGGGTCAAGGACTATAGGGCGCGCTGCGCCTCACTTCTCCGCGGCCGCACATCGGATTCATCCGACAGGGGCGGTGTCGGAGGATACCTACAGCGGGGCCTGCCGCGATACGACTGACGCCCCACGGCTCGCGAGCCAGTCTTCACGGTCCACGCGGGGACGGTTGCGCGACGCGGAACCGGCAACCCCAGCCATCCCAAACAATGCTGAACGGGCCTCAGATGATGAACTCACGGGAAGTCTGCGTAGTGCTGTTCCCCGGCATGTTGCGGTGTTCGGGGCGCCGAACCAGCCTGGACGGCCGGGCCAGCGGGGAATTGCCTTCGGCATGCCTGGAGGGAAGACACACCCGCCTGTGGCTTGCGCTCCTGCGCCTGCGGCAGGCGCGTGGACCATGTCCGCGATCGCGGCGGCGGCGGACGCCGGCACCGGCGGCGCGCATGCACGCCCGGTCGTGATCGCGCATTTACCGACCTGAACCCGGTCCGCCCGCCCGACTGATCCCACGCGGCGCAGACACTGTTCGCCCGCGGAACAGAGCGCCGCAGCATGCGCGTGCGCGTTCCCCGCCCGCTGGTTATGGCAAAACGCCATGCCGCCGCGGACAAGTGCAGGCACACCGACCTCAATACGTTCCGGCTTCGCCAGCGAACTCCCGAACGAACTGGAGTGAAGCCATGCCCACGAACATCCGCCACATCGTCGCCACCGTGATTTCCCTGGCCGCTCTGCCCGCCCTCGCGCAGGAGGGCGCGGCCGACAACGAACTGGGGGAGATCATCGTCACGGCGACGCGCCAGGCCACCAACCTGCAGGACACACCCATCGCCATCACCGCCGTCACCTCCGACACGCTGGAGGACATGGGCCTGAAGAGCGTGTCGGACCTCAGCTTCGTGGTGCCCAATGCGCAGTTCCGCCGCGCGCAGGGCGCCTTCGGCCCCGGTGTCACGACCTTCATCCGCGGCCTCGGCACCTCCGACACCAGCCTGGGTGGCGAAGCGGCGGTGGCCTACTACATCGACGACGTCTACTACCCCATCCTGCTGGGCTCGAACTTCGACCTGCTGGACATCGACCACGTCGAGGTGCTGCGCGGCCCGCAGGGCACGCTGTTCGGCCGCAACGCACTGGCCGGCGCGGTGAACATCGTGTCGAAGGAGCCGGCCTTCGGCGAGACCAGCGGCTACGCGCAGCTCACCGTGGGCCAGAACGACCGGCGCGAGCTGCGCGCCGGCTTCAACGTGCCCGTCGGCGAGAATGCCGCGCTGATGGTGTCGGCCGTCACCAAGAAGCGCGACGGCTACCAGAAGGTGCTCGACTTCACCTGCGAGATGATCCGCCGCGGCACGCCGGAACTGGCCGGCACGCTGCCGCTGTACAACCCGCAGCTGGCGGTGAACCCGGACTGGAGTCCGGAGGACTGCGTGATCGGTACCCAGGGCGGCGAGGATTCCAGCGCCGTGCGCGGCGCGCTGCGCTGGCGGGCCAGCGACCGGCTGATGCTGACCTTCAGCGGCGACTACACCTGGGATGACTCGGAGAACCCCGCCGACACCATGGTGGACTTCAATCCCGCGTCGGCGCCGGGCTGGTTCCGCGCGCAGATGGAATACTTCGGCATGGAGGTGGATGACCGGTTCGAGACCGGCAATCCCTACCGCACCTACGTGAGCTACGTCGACCGCATCCCGGCCGGCACCGTGGTGCCGGGCAGCACCTTCTACAACGGCGCCATGACCCGCGGCGGCAACATCATCGACCCCGTCAACCACCTCAAGCACTGGGGCGTCGCCGCCAAGGCCCGCTACGCGCTGACCGACCGCGTCGACATGACGCTGATCTACGGCCACCGCGAGATGGACGAAACCCACGCCTTCGACAACGACGGCAGCCCGCTGGTGGCCGAACACGTGCAGTCCTGGATCGGCAACCGCTACGACAACGCCGAGCTGCGCCTGTCGGGCAGCGAGCAGTGGATCGACTGGGTGGCGGGCCTGTTCTATTTCGACGCCTTCGGCTATTTCCACGCCACCAACTATTCCCAGCCGCAGAACTCGGTGCGCGCGGTGGACACCACCTACGAGCCCAACAGCAAGGCTGCCTTCGCCAACGTCACGCTGCGTCCCTTCGCCGACCGCCGGCTGGGCATCGTGCTGGGCGCGCGCTACTCGAAGGACCACAAGTACGTGGTGTATTCCAACCACTCCGACATCCAGCCCAGCGGCAGCGACTACGCCTTCACCGTCGACCCCCGCCAGAAGAAGTTCTCGTGGAAGGTGGGCCTGAACTACGAGCTCAGCGACAACCTGCTGACCTACGCGTCGGTGGCCACCGGCAACTCGCTGCCCGGCTACAACGCGCGGCCGCTGCAGAAGACGCAGATCTTCCAGACCGTGGGCAATGACAACCGCGCCTACGAGATCGGCGCCAAGTACGACCTGTTCGACAACCGCCTGCGCCTGAACGCGGCGGTGTTCTACACCGACTGGATCAAGCGTCCCGGCACGGTCTCCGGCGCCGAGGCCACGCTCGACCCGGAGACCGGCGAACCCATTCCCGGCAACCAGCAGCTCGAGCCGCTGCCCGACGGCCCGCCGGGCTCCACGCGCTGCTCGGCGACCACGGTTCCCGAAGGCACCGGCATCGTGTGCCTGGCGCGCGCCTTCCCCATCACCGCGCCCGGCGGCACCAGCCGCGGCTTCGAGCTGGAGTACACGGCCACGCCGGTGTACGGCCTGCTGATCAACGGCTCGGTGGGCTGGTCGCGGTTCATGTCGCCGACCATCCGCGCCGGCTCGGTGCACCAGCGCCAGCCCAACCCGCACTGGACCGCCAACAGCGGCATCCAGTACACCATCCCGGTGCCGGCACTGTCGGGACGGATCACGCCGCGCCTGGACTGGAGCTACCAGAGCAGCGAGATCGTCAGCGCCAACAGCAACAAGTACGACTCGCTGACCAAGGGGCGCTCGCTGTTCAACACCCGCCTCACCTACGAGGCGGACGGCGGCGGCTTCTCGGCCGCCTTCGGCGTGACCAACCTGTTCAACAAGTTCTACTACCTGAACTGGTTCGACTACCAGCTGTTCGGCTGGGCGCAGACCGAGGCGCAGCCGGGCGCACCGCGGCAGTGGTACCTGACGCTGAGCAAGAAGTTCTGAAGCAGGGCGCCACGGAGCTCATCCGTGGCGCCGTCCCGGCACGATGGCCACCCGGTGAACGGGGCGGCCCCGCCGTCACGGCGGCTCGATGGTGTTGAGCTCGCCATCGAAGCCGGTGCGGTTGCCGCTGAAGGCATCGAACACGAGGCGGTCCATCATCGTCTCGCGCACGTAGGCCAGCTTCACCGTCATGGGCCCGGCCAGGAAGCCCGGGTCCTCGATGACCATCTCGCCCTCGATGCGGTCGGGACCGACCTTGCGCAGCCGCTCGGTGTAGCGCGCCTTCTCCGTGAACGGCATCGCCAGGCCGAAGTAGGCGCGCGGGTGGCGCACGTCGATGGTTTCCACCACGAGCGTGTCGCCTTCCCAGCGGCCCACCGAGTCTCCCCAGGTCGTCGGCGGCCAGCGATCCTCCTCCGGAGGATGATCGCGGCCGTCGGTGTAGATGCGCCGGATGTCGCGGTAGCCATTGAAGACCAGCGTCTCCTCAGGCGTGATGACGAACTGCAGCGGCGCCGCGCAGTACATCATCAGCGGGTAACCCCATCCCTCCACGCCGCGCTCGGTCCTGCCCGGGTCACCCTGCGTGGCCGCAAGGATGGACTCCACCGTGGCGCGACCCTCGGCCGAAAGCGGTGCTTCGAGGTTGAAGACGGTCAGCGGTGGAGGCTGCACCTTCCCGGAGTCCTCGACGCTTGCCTCGATGAAGGGGTAACCGTCGAGCCCGGCCGGCGGCGCGTCGATCCTCCACACGCCCGTCCAGTCCGGCAGCATCGCGAACGTGGCCACGCGCGCATCGGAGGATGCGCGTGAGCATCCGCCGGCCAGCAGCGCGCCGGTGCACAACAGGCCCAGCGCGGCCGCGGTGAACAGCGAACGGGCGGCGGGCTTCATTTCGGCACTCCCGCCACCCGGCCCACCGGCGAGCCATCCGCGCGCGTGGCCTCGATGAGCAGCGCCGTCGGCCGGTCGGCCTGCAGCTTGCGATGCGGCGTGACGACCACCGCGATCTCGTCCCCCGGCTTCAGGCTCGAGGGCTTCCATCCCGCCTGCTGCAGGTACATCGGCGCCCCCATCTCCAGGCTCCATAG
>QGUX01000177.1 GCA_003242275.1 Pseudomonadota bacterium
GTCGGGTCCTGGGTGGCCCCGCCTCCCCCCCGCTCCTCCAGACCCCCATCGCTGGCCACGAGGAGCACGCGCTGGCCGCGGCGGACGAGGATGTCGGCCGCCAGCAGCTCCGCGGTCAGGGCGGTACCCGCCGGGACCGGGCGCTTGAGGTGACGGCCGGCCAGTTCCTCGACGCTGCCTATATATGAGGAGGCCAGGCCCGGCACGCGCTGCGTGCGGATCTCGACGTCGCCGGGGCCGATGGCGGCATTGCGCGGCATGGCATTGCGCAGCACCAGCACCGGCAGTTCGCTTTCCACGCGCACGGGCACGTACACCGTCCAGCGGGGTGAGACGCAGCTCACACCCACGGACACGCGGGCGGCGAATCCGGCGGCCTGGGGCAGGTGCGCGGTGAGTTCCTGTTCGCAGCGGGCCAGGCGCAGGCGCGGGTCCAGTGCCTCGGCGCTGGCATGCACGCGGCCCCTGCCCTCCGGCACCTGTGCGACGAGGAACTGCTCGGCGGTGAGCCGCACGGCATCCAGCGGCTGCGGGGCCTGGGCCAGTGCGGCCGCGGGCGCGAGCAGCGTCAGGATCCAGTCGATGCGCAGCTTGCGGTGGTTCATGCCATTCAATCAAGCAAGCACCGTGCCACGCGCGTCCCACGTTCCTGGCGTCTGATGCCGGCCGGCCGATGGAAGAAGTGACGGGGCGTGCACCGGGTGAACCCCGGCCGTGCCGGCGGCATTCCCTTGCCGCGCGCCCGTGATGCACATCACGCCCCCGGTGCGCGAATCCCGCGCTCCACTGCGCAGGACGCGCATTTCCGCCATGTGGCACGCGAGTTGCTCTGTACCCGGCAGGACGGATTCTTGACGGAGCACTCGTGGCCCTGAATCTCGATGCATACCTCGGCGTGCACGCCCAGGCACTCAAGCTGCGCGAACAGCGCACGGAGATGCTCGCGCGCAATCTCGCCAATGCGGATACCCCGGGCTACAAGGCCCAGGACCTGGATTTCCGCGCCGCGCTGGCGGCCAGCACGGGCGCGGCCGGCACGCTGAAGGCCACGCAGCCGGGCCACATCGGCGCCGCCGAGGAGGCCCTTGCGCCGTCGTCCACCTCCGCGTTCGTGAAGTACCGCACGCCGCTGGCGCCGTCCCTGGACGGCAACACCGTGGACGTGCAGCTCGAGCAGGCGGCCTTCGCCGACAACGCCGTGCGCTACCAGGCCACGCTGCAGTTCCTGTCCTCGAAGTTCCGCGCGCTGATGACGGCCATCACCGGCCAGTAAGGAGTGACCCATGTCATCGTTCAAGATCTTCGACATCGCGGGTTCGGGCATGGCGGCGCAGTCGGTGCGCCTGAATACCGTGGCCAGCAATCTCGCCAATGCCGACAGTGTCAGCGGCAGTCCCGAGACCGCCTACCGGGCGCGCCATCCGGTGTTCGAGGCCGTGCGCGAGGGCGTGCGCGGCGCGGAGCAGGGCGCGGCGGTGCGCGTGCGCGGCATCGTCGAGGACATGCGTGCCCCGGAGATGCGCCATGAGCCGGGCAATCCGCTCGCCAATGAGCAGGGCTACGTCTTCGCGCCCAACGTCAACGTGGTCGAGGAGATGGTCAACATGATCAGCGCGGCACGCGCCTACCAGAACAACGTCGAAGTGATGAACACGTCGAAGGAGCTGCTGCTCGCGACGCTGAGGCTGGGGCAGTAAGACATGGGCATCGACGCCATCAGCAGCAGCACCAGCGCCGCCGCCTCGCAGGCCAGGGCCAGGGACCAGCTCGGCCAGGACCAGTTCCTCACCCTGATGCTGGCGCAGCTGCGCCACCAGGATCCCACCAGCCCGCTCGATCCGGCCGAGTTCCTCGGCCAGCTCGCGCAGTTCAGCACGGTCACCGGCATCCAGGGCATGCAGGGCTCGATCGCCGCGCTGTCGGAGGCGCTGCGGTCCTCGCAGGTGCTCAACGGCACCCATCTCGTCGGCCGTGACGTGCTGGTGGACGGCGATACCGGCTACATCGCGGAGGAAGGCGGCTCGATCATCGGCATGGTCGACATTCCCCAGGGCACGCGCAGCGTGAACCTCGTGATCACCGATGCCTCCGGCCAGCAGGTGCGCCGCATCGCGCTGGCACCGGCCCCGGGCGAGATCGTCTTCGAATGGGACGGCACGCTGGAGGACGGCGAGCGCGCCCCGGCCGGCGACTACACCATCGAGGTGGTGGCCGATGTGGCCGGCACCAACGAACAGCTTCCGACGCAGCTGCTCGCCCACGTGGGCAGCGTCAGCATCGACCCGAAGTCCAGCACCCTGACCTTGAACACAGACCTCGGACCCGTCGCGCTCGGCGATGTCCGCCAGGTGATGTAAGGAGAACGACATGCCTTTCCGCCTCGCATTGAGCGGCCTGAACGCCGCAGCCGCGGACCTGAACGTCACGGCCAACAACATCGCCAACAGCTCCACCACCGGCTTCAAGGAGTCGCGCGCCGAGTTCGCCGAGCTGTTCGCCGTCTCGCCGCAGGGCGTGGCCAAGCTCGCTACCGGCAACGGCGTGCGCGTGGCCGACATCGCGCAGCAGTTCTCGCAGGGCAACATCGACTTCACGGACAACAACCTGGACCTGGCCATCAGCGGCACCGGGTTCTTCACCGTCAGCGACAACGGCTCCTATGCCTACACGCGCGCGGGTGCGTTCCGCACCGACTCCGCCGGCTACGTGGTCAATGCCCAGGGCCAGCGACTGCAGGTGTTCCCGCCGGTCGACGGCGGCGGCTTCAACACCGGCGCGCTGACCGACCTGCGGTTGGTCACCTCCGAGAGCGCTCCCTCGGCCACCACCAGCGTGGAGCTGCTGGCCAACCTGCCGGCCGATGCCGAGCCGCCGGCCAACGGCACCTTCGACCCCGCGGATCCCACCAGCTTCAACCGCGCCACCTCGATGACGGTGTACGACTCGCTGGGCGCGGCGCACACCGCCACCGTGTACTTCGTCAACACCGCGCCGAACGCGTGGGAAATGCGCTTCTACGTCGACGGCAACTACGTCGGCGGCCCGGAACCGCTGCAGTTCAACAGCCTGGGATCGCTGGAGACGCCCAATGACGGCCTGATCCCCATGCCCGCGTACCAGCCGCTCACCGGCGCCGCGGACATGAACATCACCTTCGACATCTCGGGCACCACGCAGTACGGCAGCACCTTCAGCGTCAGCAACATCACCCAGGACGGCTACACCACCGGCCGCCTGATCGGCATCGACATCGACAAGACCGGCGTGGTGCAGGCGCGCTTCACCAACGGCCGCTCGCTGACGCTGGGCCAGGTGGCGCTGGCGAACTTCGCCAACCCCAACGGCCTGCAGCAGCTCGCCGACACCACCTGGGCCGAGACCTTCGCCTCGGGCCAGGCGCTGCGCGGCCAGGCCGGCACCTCGGGCTTCGGCCTGATCCAGTCGGGCGCGCTGGAGGCCTCGAACGTCGACATCACCGCGCAGCTGGTGAACATGATCACCGCACAGCGCAACTTCCAGGCGAACGCGAAGATGATCTCCACCGCCGACGCCATCACGCAGACCATCATCAACATCAGGTAACGCCATGGACCGCCTGCTGTATGTCGCGATGAGCGGCGCGCGCGAGACGCTGCGTGCGCAGGCCGCCAACAACCACAACCTGGCCAATGCCGCCACCACCGGCTTCCGGGCGGACCTGGCGGCCTTCCAGGCGCGGCATGTGGCGGGCGACGGCTACGCCTCGCGCGTGTACGCCACCACCTCGACCACGGGCTTCGACGCCACTTCGGGAACGCTGGTGCCCACCGGGCGCGACCTCGACGTGGCCGTGCAGGGCCGGGGCTACATCGCGGTGCAGGCGCTGGACGGACGCGAGGCCTACACGCGCGCCGGCGACCTGCGCATCGATTCCAATGGCATCCTGAGGACCGGCACCGGGCTGCCGGTGCTGGGCGACGGCGGGCCGGTGGCCGTGCCGCCGCATGCCTCCGTGGCCATCGGTGCCGACGGCACCGTGTCCATCGTGCCGCTGGGGCAGGGGCCGGAGACGCGCGCCGAGGTGGCGCGCATCAAGCTCGTGAACCCGAAGGACGCCGACCTCACCAAGGGCGGCGACGGCCTGCTGCGCATGAAGGATGGCTCCGATGCCGTGGCCGACGCCTCGGTGACGCTGGTGTCCGGGGTGCTGGAGACCAGCAACGTCAACGTCGCTGACGCCCTGGTCAACATGATCGAACTCTCCCGCCGCTTCGACCTGCAGGTGCGGGCCATGAAGACGGCGGAGGACAACGGTGCCGCCTCCGCGCGCCTGCTGTCCGTCCGCTGACGCCGCCAACCAGATTCATAGAGGACCAGCAACATGCATTCCGCACTGTGGGCCGCCAAGACCGGACTGGATGCGCAGCAGACGCGCATGACCGTCATCTCGCACAACCTGGCCAACGTCAACACCACCGGCTTCAAGAAGGACCGGGCCGTGTTCGAGGACCTGCTGTACCAGAACGTCAGGCAGGTGGGCTCGGCCACCTCGCAGGACACCGTGGCGCCGACGGGCCTGAACCTCGGCACCGGCGTGCGCGTGGTGGCCACCGAGAAGAACCACACCCAGGGCGGCCTCAACAACACCGGCAATGCGCTGGACGTGGCCATCAACGGCCGCGGCTTCTTCCAGGTGCTGCTGCCGGACGGCAGCTTCGCCTACACCCGCGACGGCTCGTTCAAGACCAGCGCCGAGGGTGAGCTGGTGACCGCCAGCGGCTACCGCGTGCAGCCGGGCATCTCCATCCCGCAGGGCGCGCAGAGCATCACCATCGGCGCCGACGGCACGGTCAGCGTGCAGATCGCCGGCCAGAGCGCGCCCACGCAGGTGGGTACGCTGCAGCTCACCGACTTCGTCAACCCCGCGGGCCTGCAGCCGCGCGGGGAGAACCTGTTCGTGGAGTCGGCCGCCAGCGGTCCCGCCCAGACCAGCACGCCGGGCCTGAACGGCCTGGGCCTGCTGCAGCAGGGCTTCCTGGAAGGCTCCAACGTCAACGTGGTCGAGGAGCTGGTGGCGATGATCGAGACCCAGCGGGCCTACGAGATGAACTCCAAGGCCATCGCCACCACCGACCAGATGCTGCAATACGTGAGCAACAACCTGTGAACGAGAAGCGCTTCCTGATCCTGGCGGCGGGCATCGCCGCGACCTGGCTGCTGGTGGGCTGCGCCGGCTCGCCGTACCACGAGGACTACTCCGCCGCGTGGCCGGAGGAGCTGCCCTACGAGCGGCCGGCCAACGGTGCCATCTTCCAGGCCGGCTACGACGTGCCGCTGTTCGAGAACACCGTGGCGCACCGCGTCGGCGACACGGTGACCATCATCCTGTCCGAGCAGACCGCGGCGCAGAAGAGCTCGAGCACCTCGACCTCCAAGGACACCTCGGTGGACATCCCCGTGCCGCTGCTCGGCGGCTCGCCGCTGACCATCGGCGGCAAGGAGATCTCCGCCAGCATGGAGAACAGCCGAACCTTCGAGGGCTCGGGCGACAGCAGCCTGTCCAACCGCCTGCAGGGCCACATCACCGTCACCGTGGCCCGCCGCCTGCCCAACGGCAACCTGCTGGTGCGCGGGCAGAAGTGGATCGAGATCAACCAGGGGCGCGAGTACGTGCGCATCCAGGGCGTTATCCGTCCCATCGACATCCAGCCCGACAACACCATCGCCTCGTACAAGGTGGCCGACGCCACCATCGCCTACGGCGCGCGCGGCGTGCTGGCCGATGCCAACCGGCCGGGCCTGCTGTCGCGCTTCTTCAATTCCGCCTGGAATCCGCTGTGAGGAACCATCCCATGCGTCGCCTGCTGTCACTGCTGGCCGGACTGATGCTGCTGTCGCAGGCGGCGCAGGCCGAGCGCGTGAAGGACCTCGCCTCGGTGGCCGGCGTGCGCGGCAACCAGCTCGTGGGCTACGGCCTGGTGGTGGGCCTCGACGGCACCGGCGACCAGACCAGCCAGGCGCCCTTCACCATCCAGAGCATCAAGAACATGCTGGCGCGCTTCGGCATCGCCGTGCCGGCGAACGTCAATCCGCAGCTGAAGAACGTGGCCGCGGTGGTGGTCACCGCCGACCTGCCGCCCTTTGCCAAGCCGGGGCAGGCCATCGACGTCACCGTGTCCTCGATCGCCAATGCGTCCTCGCTGCGCGGCGGCACGCTGCTGATGACGCCGCTGCGCGGCGTCGATGGCGAGGTATACGGCATCGCGCAGGGGAGCCTGGTGGTCAGCGGCTTCGGCGCGCAGGGGCGGGACGGCTCGCGCCTGTCGGTGAACGTGCCCTCCAGCGGCCGCATTCCCAATGGCGCCACGGTGGAGCGCGAGGTGCCCAACGGCTTCACCGCCCAGCCGTACGTGGTGCTGAACCTGCACACGCCCGATTTCACCACCGCCGCGCGTCTGGCCGGCGGCATCAATGAGCTGCTGGGCCCCGGCACGGCCGAAGCCATCGACGCCGTGTCGGTGCGAGTGGCCGCGCCGCTGGACCCGGGCCAGCGCATCGCGTACCTGTCGACGCTGGAGTCCATCGAGATCCAGCCCGGCGAGGCGCCGGCGCGCGTGATCGTCAATTCGCGCACCGGCACCGTGGTGATCGGCTCGCGCGTGCGCGTGATGCCGGCCGCGGTGGCGCACGGCTCGCTGTCGGTGACCATCACCGAGCGCTTCGACGTCAGCCAGCCCGGGCCCTTCTCGCGCGGCGAGACCGTGGTCACGCCCCGCAGCGAGATCTCGGCCTCGCAGGACGAGGCGCGCATGTTCCTGTTCGATGCCGGCGTGGACCTCAACGAGATCGTGCGCGCGGTGAACCAGGTGGGCGCCGCGCCCGGTGACCTGGTGGCCATCCTCGAGGCGCTGAAGGAAGCCGGCGCGCTGCGCGCGGAGCTGATCGTCATCTGACGCCATGGCCATCGAATCCCTGAATGGTGCCTTCTTCGCCGATCCGGCCGCGCTGGGCGCGATCCGGCGCGAGGCCGCGTCTCAGTCGCCGGAAGCGCTGCGCGAGGCCGCGAAGCAGTTCGAGAGCCTGTTCACCTCGATGCTGCTGAAGAGCATGCGCGCGGCCTCGCCGGGGGATCCCTTCGCCAGCGACCAGCAGGATTTCTACCAGGACATGTTCGACCAGCAGATCGCCGCGCACCTTTCGAGGGGCAGGGGACTGGGCCTTGCCGACATGCTGGTGCAGCAGCTGATGCAGGGCGGGGCCGCGCCGGCGCAGTCCCCGGCGCCGGGCGGCGCCTCCGTGGACGCTGCGACGGCGTCGGACATGCCGGGCGGGGCGGCCCACTGGCCGCCGCGCGATGCCGACGAGTTCGTGCGCGCCATCCGGCCCGCGGCCACCGCCGCGGCGCGCGAGCTCGGCGTGGATCCGGAACTGGTGATCGCCCATGCGGCACTGGAGACCGGCTGGGGCCGCTCCATGCCCACCGGGCCGGATGGTCGTCCCAGCTACAACCTGTTCGGCATCAAGGCCGG
>QGUX01000374.1 GCA_003242275.1 Pseudomonadota bacterium
CGGGGAAGTGGGGGGGGGGGGGGGGGGGGCGCAACCGCCACAAGGTGCCGCTGTGGCCCATCAGCCGCGGCAAGAACTTCGGCTACGGCGGCGCCGCGCCGGTGGTGAAGGGCTCGGTGGTGCTCGACCTCTCGCGCATGAAGAAGATCGAGTTCGATGCCGAGAACGGCGTGGCCGTGGTCGAGCCCGGCGTGGGCTTCTACGACCTGTACGACTACATCCAGCAGAACCGGCTGCCATACTGGACCTCGGTGCCCGGCAACAGCTGGGGCTCGGTGCTGGGCAATGCGCTGGATCGCGGCGTCGGTTACACCACCTACGGCCAGCACACCGAAAAGCTCTGCGGCATGGAGGTGGTACTGCCCACCGGCGAGCTCATGCGCACCGGCATGGGCGCCATGAGCGGTTCGCCCACCTGGCACCTGTACCGCTACGGCTTCGGGCCGTCGTGGGAGCAGATGTTCGTGCAGTCGAACTACGGCGTGGTCACCAGGGCCGGCGTGTGGCTGATGCCCGCGCCGGAATCCATGATCGGCCTCGACATGGAACTGGAGAACCCCGACGACCTCGGCTGGGCCGTGGACGTGATCGCCGGCATGCGCCGCGACGGCCTGCTGCAGCAGTCGCCGTCCATCGGCAGCTGGCTGCGCGGCGCCGCGGTGCTGACCTCGCGCAAGGAGTGGTACGACAAGCCCGGTGCGCTGCCCGATGACGTGATCGCGGCCATCCGCAAGCGCTTCGGCATCGGCTGGTGGTCGATCAGCCTCAGGCTGTACGGCTACGAGGAGGTCAACGAGGCGCAGGCGCGCGTGATCCAGCGCCAGTTCCGCCGCCACAGCCAGCAGCCCATCAACGTGACGCGCTGGAAGCAGGGCGAACCGCTCAATCCCGCGCCGGGGCAGGCGGCCTTCGCCGGCGTGCCCATCACCTTCCCCATGGCCAATGCGGCCTGGCACGGCGGCCGTGGCGGCCACATCGGCTACTCGCCGGTGCTGCCGGCCAACGGCAGGGCGGCGATGGAGCAGTTCCGCCGCACCTATGCGCGCTACCAGGAGTTCGGCATGGACTACCACGGCTCCTTCGCCATGGGCGAGCGCAGCATCGTGAACGTCAACCAGGTGCTGTTCAACAAGGACGACGCGGAGATGATGGCGCGCGTGAATGCCTTCTTCCGCGCGCTGGTCAACGATGCCACCGAGATGCGCTACGGCGAGTACCGCACGCACATCGACTACATGGACCTGGTCGCGGCCACCTACGACTTCAACAACCACGCCCTGCGGCGCGCCAACGAGACCATCAAGGATGCGCTGGATCCCAACGGCATCCTGGCGCCGGGCAAGAGCGGCATCTGGCCGGAACGCTACCGGCACCTCAGGTCGTCATGAGCGCGCGGGTTGCAGTGTGGGCCGCCGCGCTGGCGGCGGCGCTGGCCGGGTGTTCCGGCGGGCAGGGTGAAGCAGCGGGCGAACCGGTGTCGATGACGGAGGCCGGCATGCAGTCCGAAGAGGAGATCGCCGCCGCGGCGGCCGGCCTCGACGGCAGGGCGCTGTTCGCCGAGCGCTGTGGCATGTGCCACCAGACCATCGGCATGGCGGTGGGCATCCTCTCGCGCCGTCCCGGAGATGCCAGCGGCGGCCTGCTCGAGCAGCGCGAGGACCTGTCGGCCACCTTCGTGCGCACCGCCGTGCGCACCGGAATCCTGAACATGCCGCGCATGCCGCGCGCCGAGGTCAGCGACGCGGAGCTGGCGGCGATCGCGAACTATCTTTCGAGAGGCAAGCCATGAAGAGCACGCTGAACCGCCGCGAACTGATCGCGCTGTCGGGCGGGGCGGTGATGGCGGCCACGGCGGCGACCGCGGCCGCCACCCGCAGCCCATCCTCGCCGGTGGGGCCGGATGTGGCCGGCCCGGACGCGACCGGCGCCGGGCGACCGGTGATCCTGCCGGACCGCCGCCTGGAACTGCCGCCGGACATGCGCGCGGTCTCTATTAAAAATCTCCGAGCCACGCAGACCGAACTAAACTACTT
>QGUX01000178.1 GCA_003242275.1 Pseudomonadota bacterium
AGATTCCCATCGCCACCAGCCCCAGCGTGCCGGTCTCGGACATGGACACGGCCCACGGGAAGAGGAAGGCGATCTCGAGGTCGAACACGATGAACAGGATGGCCACGAGGTAGTAGCGCACGTCGAAACGCGCGCGCGCGTCCTCGAAGGCCTCGAAGCCGCACTCGTAGGCGGAAAGCTTTTCAGGGTCGCCGCGATGCCGGACGCCCAGCCTGCCGAGGATGTTGCCGAGGGCGAGCAGCACTACCGCGATGACGGTGGCAACCCCGAAGAAGATCAGTACTGGAAGATAGTTGGCGAGCATCGCGCGTCCACAACAAAACGGGGCTGTTGCGCTCCTTCGGGAGGAAGGCACGCCGCCCCGCGACCGCCCTGCATTGTAACAAACCGTCTCAATCGAATGGTGCCGACGAGGAGATTCGAACTCCTACACCTTGCGGCGCTAGCCCCTCAAGCTAGTGTGTCTACCAATTCCACCACGTCGGCAATCGCAAACCTCGCCTACTGGGCCGGCGGCGCCTCCGGCGCCGGCACCGGGACCTCGTTGCCCGCCGGCGGCGCCTGCGGCACCACGGGCACCTGCTCCTGCTCCAGCCCCTCGGTGGCGAGGCGCTCCAGCAGGCTCTCCTCGGGACCGGCGGCGCGCGTGCCCATGTAGGCCAGCGTCAGGCTGGTCACCATGAAGATGGTGGCCAGCACGGCGGTGGCGCGCGACAGCGCCGTGGTGGCGCCGCGCGCACCGAACACGGTGCCGGAGGCGCCGGCGCCGAAGCCGGCGCCCGCGTCGGCGCCCTTGCCGCGCTGGACCAGCACCAGCGCCACGATGCAGATGGCGCTGACGATGTGAACGATCATCAGGAGCGTGTGCAGCATTCTTTACACCTTTGCGGCGGCCTCGAGGATCGCCAGGAACTCTTCGGCCTTCAGCGAGGCGCCGCCGACCAGCCCCCCATCGACATCCGGCATGCCGAAAAGGTCCGCGGCGTTGGAGGCCTTCACGGAACCGCCGTACAGGATGGGCAGCGCGGCCGCGATGTTAGCATCGTGCGATGCAACGCGGGCGCGGATGAAGGCGTGGACGTCCTGCGCCTGCTCCGGGGTCGCGTTGCGGCCGGTGCCGATGGCCCAGACCGGCTCGTAGGCGATGACCGCCCGGGACAGTGACTGCACGCCGCACAGCGCCAGGACCGCGTCCACCTGCCGCGCCACCACCTGGTGCGTGGCGCCGGCGTCGCGCTCGGCCAGGGTCTCGCCCACGCACAGCACGGGCGTCAGCCCCGCCCCGTGCGCGGCGAAGAACTTGCGCGCCACCAGCGCGTCGTCCTCGCCGTTCATGGCGCGCCGCTCGGAATGGCCCACCAGCACGTGCGTGGCGCCCACGTCCTGGATCATCGCCGCCGACACCTCGCCGGTGAACGCCCCCTGGGACTCGGCACTGACGTCCTGCGCACCCACGCCGATGCCCGAGCCCGAAAGCTGGCGCACGGCATCGGGGATGTACACATAGGGCGGGAACACCAGGCAGGTGACCGACCGATCGCCGTAGCCGGACAGCAGGGCATCGAGCAGGGCCGCGTTCGAGGCGCGCGAGCCGTGCATCTTCCAGTTGCCGGCCACGATCAGGGGCCGGGTCTTTTTCGCGAGGGTCTGCATGGTTTTCTTGCCCGCGGCAGCGGCAAACGGGCGCGCGATGATAGCGGCGCCGGCGGGCGGCCGCAAACCGGCCGGCCTCAGGCCGCCACGGCCTGCACGGCGGCGGCGATCTCCTCGGCGGCCGTGCGCGCGGCCTGCTGCTCGCGCGCCTCGACCATCACGCGGATGACCGGTTCGGTACCCGACGGGCGCAGCACCACGCGGCCCTCGCCGCCCAGCCGCTGCTGCACCTTCGCGACACTCTCGCGCACGGCCGGCACCTCCTCGGGATCGAAGCGCTGCGCCACGCGCACGTTGATGAGCACCTGCGGGAACACCGGCATGCCGGCGGCCAGCTGCGCCAGGCTCTGGCCGGTGCGCCGCATCACGTCCAGCACCTGCAGCGCGCTGATCAGCGCATCGCCCGTGGTCGTCCGGTCCAGGCACAGGATGTGGCCGGAGGTCTCCCCGCCGATGGTGCCGCCCTCCTCCTTCAGCATGGCCAGCACGTAGCGGTCGCCCACCGAGGCGCGGCGAAAGCCGATGCCCAGCTCCTTCAGTGCCAGCTCCAGGCCCAGGTTGCTCATCACCGTGCCCACCACGGGGCCGGAGAGCCCGCCGCGGGCGGCGCGGTCGCGGGCGATGATGTAGAGGAGCTGGTCGCCGTCCACCACCCGCCCGAGGTGGTCCACCATCACCAGCCGGTCGCCGTCCCCGTCGAGGGCAATGCCGGCGGCCGCGCCCACGCCGGGCACGGTGAGCCTCAGCAGGCCCGGGGCGGTGGAGCCACAGCCGTCGTTGATGTTGCGGCCGTTCGGCGAGCAGCCGACGGGGATGATGTCGGCGCCCAGCGCCGCCAGCAGCCGCGGCCCGGCCTTGAAGCCCGCGCCGTTGGCGCAGTCGATCACCAGCTTCATGCCCGAGAGGTCCAGCCCGCCGGGCACGGAGGAGGCGCAGAACTGGATGTATTCCTCGAGCAGCCCGTCGGCGCGCCGCGCCTTGCCCAGCCGCGTGGAGGGCTGGGTCTGCACGCCGCGCTCCATCTCCTCCTCGATGCGCTCCTCCAGCTCGTCGGAGAGCTTCTCGCCGGTGCGGTCGAAGAACTTGATGCCGTTGTCGTCGTAGGGATTGTGCGAGGCGCTGATCACCACGCCAAAGCTGTCGCCCTTGTGGCGGATCAGGTAGGCGATGCCGGGCGGGGGCATGGGCCCGGTGAGCCACCCGTCCACGCCAGCGGCCACGAACCCCGCCTCGAGCGCGGACTCGAACATGTAGCCCGACACGCGCGTGTCCTTGCCGATGACCACCTTGCCGCCCTCGGGGGCCAGTACCCGCGCGGCAGCGCTCGCCAGGCGCAGCGCGAAATCCACCGTCATCGGTGCCTCGCCCACCTTGCCGCGGATGCCGTCGGTGCCGAAGTACTTCCTCATGTCCGGTTCTTGTCCTGTTGTTGTTGTCTTGCCGCGAAGGCCACCGCCACGGCATCGCGCGTGGCGGCCACGTCGTGCGCGCGCACGATCAACGCGCCGTGGAGGGTGGCAATGGTAGCGAGCGCGAGGCTTCCCGCCAGCCTCTCATCGACCGGCCGCCCCGTGATCGCGCCCAGCATCGACTTGCGCGACAGGCCCACCAGCACCGGCGGCCCGTCGGCGACGATGCGCGGCAGGCCGGCCAGCAGCTGGAGGTTGTGCGCCAGGTTCTTGCCGAAACCGAAGCCCGGATCCACGCAGATCCGCTCGGCGGGAATGCCGGCGGCCAGGCAGGCGGCGGTGCGTTCGCGCAGGAAGTCGCCGACCTCGCGCACCACGTCTTCGTAATGCGGGTTCTGCTGCATGGTCCGCGGCATGCCCTGCATGTGCATCAGGCACACGGCCGCGCCGCTCTCCGCCGCGGCTTCCAGCGCACCGGGTTCGGCCAGCGCGCGCACGTCGTTGATCAGCCCTGCGCCGGCGCGCACGGCCTCGCGCATCACCTCGGGTTTCATGGTGTCCACGGAGAGGATGACGTCGAGGCGGCCGGCCAGGGCCTCGATCACGGGGATGACGCGATCGAGCTCCTGCTGCACGGGCACGGGTTCGGCGCCAGGACGGGTGGATTCACCTCCCACGTCGACGATGGCCGCCCCCTCCTCCACCAGCTTCGCGCCGTGCGCGATGGCCGCGTCGAAGTCGCGGAAGCGTCCGCCGTCGGAAAAGGAATCGGCGGTGACGTTGAGCACGCCCATCACCGCCGGGCGCGACAGGTCGAGCACGCGCCGGCCGCAGACCAGCTTCAAGGCAGGACCCGCCGCGGTATCAGCCGGGATTGCCCGCCGGGGAACCGTACGCCGGCCGGGCCTCGGCCGAGGCACCGCCGCTGCTGCTCGCGCCGCCGAGGCCCGAGTCCCAGCCGTCCGGCGGCGCGGGCGTGCGGCCGGCCATGATGTCCTTGATCTGCGCGTCGTCGATGGTTTCGTACTTGATCAGGGCCTCGGCCATGGCGTGCAGCTTGTCGAGGTTGGCCTGCAGGATCTCCTTGGCGCGGTTGTAGTTGGTCTCGATCACGCGGCGCACTTCCTCGTCGATGGCGTGCGCGGTCTCGTCCGAGACCTGCTTGGTCTGCGTGACCTGGCGGCCCAGGAACACCTCGCCGGATTCCTCCGAGTACGTCAGCGGGCCCATGCGGTCGGACAGGCCCCACTTGGTGACCATGTTGCGCGCCAGCTCGGTGGCGCGCTCGATGTCGTTGGAGGCACCGGTGGTGACCGCCTCGCGACCGAAGATCAGCTCCTCGGCGAGGCGGCCGCCGAACAGCGTGCAGATCATGCTCTCGATGCGCCGCTTGCTCATCGAGTAGCGGTCCTGTTCGGGCAGGAACTGGGTCACGCCCAGCGCGCGGCCGCGCGGGATGATGGTGACCTTGTACACCGGATCGTGCTCGGGCACCGACAGGCCGATGATGGCGTGGCCGGCCTCGTGGTAGGCCGTCATGCGCTTCTCCTCGGGGCTCATCACCATGGAGCGGCGCTCGGCGCCCATCAGGATCTTGTCCTTGGCCTTCTCCAGGTGCTCCATGGTCACCACGCGGCTGTTGGCGCGCGCGGCGAACAGCGCCGCCTCGTTGACCAGGTTGGCCAGGTCCGCGCCGGAGAAGCCCGGCGTGCCGCGCGCGATCAGCGCCGGCTTGACGTCGTCGGCAATGGGTACCTTGCGCATGTGCACGCGCAGGATCTGCTCGCGGCCGCGCACGTCGGGCAGCGGCACCACCACCTGGCGGTCGAAGCGGCCCGGGCGCAGCAGCGCCGGGTCGAGCACGTCCGGACGGTTGGTGGCGGCGATGACGATGATGCCCTCGTTGCCCTCGAAGCCGTCCATCTCGACCAGCAGCTGGTTCAGCGTCTGCTCGCGCTCGTCATGGCCGCCGCCCAGGCCCGCGCCGCGATGGCGGCCCACCGCGTCGATCTCGTCGATGAAGATGATGCAGGGCGCGTGCTTCTTGGCCTGCTCGAACATGTCGCGCACGCGCGAGGCGCCGACGCCGACGAACATCTCGACGAAGTCGGAACCCGAGATGGTGAAGAACGGCACCTTGGCCTCGCCGGCGATGGCCCGTGCCAGCAGCGTCTTGCCCGTGCCCGGGCTGCCCACCATCAGCACGCCCTTGGGAATCTTGCCGCCCAGCTTCTGGAACTTGGAGGGGTCCTTCAGGAAGTCGACGATCTCGGCCACCTCGGCCTTGGCCTCGTCCACGCCGGCCACGTCGGCGAAGGTGACGTTGACCTGGTCCTCGCCCAGCAGGCGCGCCTTGCTCTTGCCGAAGGACATGGCGCCGCGGCCCCCGGCCGCGCCCTGCATCTGGCGCAGCATGTAGACGAACACCACGATCAGCAGCAGCGCCGGGGCGAGCTGCAGCAGCAGCTGCGTCAGGAAGTGCGGCTGCTCGGGCGGGCGGCCCTCGATGCCCACGTCGGCCTTGCGCAGCGCGCCGATCAGCGCGGTGACGTCGGTCTCGGGGTTGTAGGTGCGGAAGCGGGTGTTGTCCTTGCGCGTGCCCTCGATGGTGTCGCCCTGCAGGATCACCGAGTCGACCTTGCCGGACTCCAGCTCGTCGAGGAAGGTGGAGTAGCGGATGTGCGTGGCCGGCGGCGTGGGCGGCACGAAGCGGCTGAACAGGAACAGCATGGTCCCGATGACCACCACCCAGATCAGCACCTTGCCTGTCATGTCATTCACGTTGGGACTCCTCAAGGGGTCACGCTACACCATCCCCCGGCGCCCCGCCAGCAAGCGGGACACGCACCGCCATTGTCGTCAGGATCCATGCGAGCGGGGAATCAGGCCGACACGCAATCGGGCGGGGGAGCGGAGCCTCCCGGCTGGATGAGGGCGGCAAGGCGCATATTCAACCGGGCGGCGCAGACTGGATCCGGCTGGCCTCCAGCAGCTCCCCCTGCACGTTGAGTCCATTGAGGCCGTGGACCTCGTACAGGGCCTCGAAGGGCCCCTCCCCGTCGAGGCGGCGGCCCAGTTCCTGCAGGTGGGCCGCGTCCACTGCGGCCTCGGCGGCATGCATCAGCCCGACGTCGCGCATGCCGGCTATCACCAGGTGGGCGTGCCCGCCGGGGCCCTTGAGGGCCGCCACGTAGGCATAGTCCCGGTAGCGCACCCCGGGTAGAGGCGGCATGCCAGCCTCGCTGATGCGCGCCTCGCCGGTCACGGAATCGATCAGCTCGTCATAGGAACCGCCCAGCGAGTAACGCGAAGCGGACAGCACCATGTCCTCGAGCATGCCCAGGCCGGAAAGGTAACCCAGGTAGATGACATGCGTGCCCTTGAGCGTGGCCGGGTCGAGTTCCGAGGCCAGCGTCAGGATCACCGGCTTGCCTGAGGCCATCACCACCGGCAGCACCTCGCGCAGGGCCTGGGCGCTGGAGGTGGGCAGGTAGCCGAGGTTCATGTCGACGTAGAGGTCGGCTGCCTCCGGGTCGGTCCCGATGCGCCGCTCGAGGTCGCGGCGGGAATTGATGTCGAACTCGCGCACCAGCCGGCGAATCCCGCCGTGCAGGTCGCGCTCGCCGAAGATGTAGTAGTCCCCGAGCACGAGTTGCAGCGGCAGCCCGTCGTCCAGCACGGGCGCCCACAGGGGCGAGGCGCGCAATGCGGCCAGGGGCCTGTCGGCCTGGCGCTGCTGCCCCCCCCAGAGCACCGCCACGATGGCCACGGCCACGGCGAGCAGCGCCACCGCCGCCACCACCTTCTCCCTGAAGGTGAAACGCGGGCGACCTCCATCCAGCGGCCCTGCCGCCTCGCCGGAGGTCGCCGCCGGGTTCAGCACCAGGCGGTATTCGCCGCGCGGAATGGTCAGTCGCGGCGACTCGCCGGCGTCGCGATAGAACTCCTCCAGGCGGCGGCGCAGCTTGTGGGCCGTGACCCGCACGGTGGCATCCTGGGAGGACTCGGCGCCGGGATGGCGGTCGAAGCAGTCGATGGCCACCTCCACTTCCTTGGGCACCCGGCCGGCGGCATGGCAGGCGACCAGGAAGTCGAACAGCCGCGCCAGCTGCACGCTGCGGCCCAGCGCGCCACTGGCGCGGATCCTTTCGACTTCAAGCAGGAATTCGGTGAGCCCGGGCTCGGTGGCGTCTGCGGCGCGATTCACGGGCGCAAGTGTAGGCAATGCGGCGCGGTAGAATAAGAATCTTATGCAGCTCTCCGAAAAGCAGCGCCGGCACCTCAAGGGCCTGGCGCACCCCCTCAACCCCATCCCCCTGAGGGCCACTCCCGCCCCCCCGGAGCCCATCGTGGCCCCCCCCGACGGGGCCCTCACCCGCCACGAGCTGATC
>QGUX01000179.1 GCA_003242275.1 Pseudomonadota bacterium
GCAAGGATGATTCCCAGCGGCCAGCGCACGACGACAAGCCATCGCGCGCGCCGCAGCCACTTCACCGGCCGCGGCGGATGATGCCCGGGCCACAGCCAGGCATCGGCGGCGGCGCGCTCGCGCAGCCGCCACGCCTCGATCACCGTGCCGGCGGCCAGCAGCAGCGCCAGCGGCACGTCGAGGCCGAGCAGCAGGCCGGTCATCGTGGTCGCCAGGCCTGGGGAGGAGCACGCGGCCAGCGGCAGCAGGATCCACGGCACCCACCACGCCAGCAGCAGCGCCACGCGGCGCCAGGGACGCGTGCGCAGCGCGTCCGTCCATTCGGCCCCGTACAGGCGCAGCCATGCGCGCATCGTGCTCACGGCAGGCATGCCGTCCGTCGCCCCGGGCATCGGCTGCGGCGCCCGGCCTGCCTTACCAGCCGCACTGCCTGCCGGCGTTGCGTTCCTCGAGCCAGGCCATCAGCGGCTGGAAGTAGTCGATGATGGCGCTGGCATCCATCTGCCGCGTGCCGGTGAGCTTCTCCAGCGTCTCCTGCCACGGGCGGCTCGCGCCCTGCTGCAGCATGGCCCAGAAGCGTTCACCGGCCTCCTTGCTGCCGGCCACCGAGCACTCGTGCAGCGGGCCGGTGTGGCCGGCGGCCTCGCACAGCGCCTTGTGGAACTGGAACTGCAGGATGAAGGCCAGGAAGTAGCGCGTGTACGGCGTGTTGCCGGGGATGTGGTACTTGGCGCCCGGATCGAAGTCCTGCTCGGTGCGCTCGTTCGGCGGCGCCACGCCCTGGTAGCGGCGGCGCAGGTCCCACCACGCCTGGTTGTAGTGGGCCGGCGTGACCTCGCCCGAGAACACCTTCCAGCGCCACTGGTCCACCAGCAGGCCGAAGGGCAGGAAGGCGATCTTGTCGGCCGCCATCTTCATCTGCTGGTTGATGGTGGTCTCGCGCGAGGGGCGCACGCGGCTGCCCAGGCCCACGTCGGCGAGGTAGCCGGGCGTCACCGACAGCAGCACGGTGTCGCCGATGGCCTCGTGGAAGCCATCGTGGGCGCCGCCCTGGAAGAAATAGGGCTGGTCCTTGTAGGCCAGGTCGTAATAGAGATGGCCGAGTTCGTGGTAGATGGTGCCCAGCTCCTCCTCGTTCGGGAGGATGCACTGCTTCAGGCGCACGTCTTCCTTGCCATCCATGTGCCACGCGCTGGCGTGGCAGACCACCTCGCGGTCGCGCGGGCGGGTCAGCATCGAGCGCTCCCAGAAGGAATCCGGCAGCGGGCTCATCCCCAGCGAGGTGTAGAACGACTCGGCCAGCTTCGTCATCCTCGCTGCGTCGTACTTCTGCCGCACCAGCTCACGGTCCAGCGGCGGCGCCTGTGGCGCGCGCGGGTAGGGCTTGAGGATGTCCTCGTAGATGTTGTTCCACTGCTGCGCCCAGATGTTGCCGAACAGGTGCGCGGGCACCGGCTGGCCGGCCGGCACGAGGTCGGCGCCGTACTTCTCCGCCAGCCGGTCACGCGCATAGCAGTGCAGCTCGTCGTACAGCGGCTTGACCTGGCCCCACAGCCGTTCCACCTCCTGCACGAACTCGTCCACGGGCATGTCATAGCCGGAGCGCCACATCACGCCCAGGTCCTCGTAGCCCAGTTCGCGCGCGCCCTCGTTGGCCAGCTCGACAAAGCGCACATAGTCCTCGCGCATGGGCCGGCCGATGGTGTGCCAGCCGGTCCAGGCCTGCAGCAGCTCGTCGGGATCGCGGCTCTTCGCCATGACCTCGGTGACGTCGTCGATGTTGTGGCACACCTGCTCGTCGCCCAGGGTCTCGCAGTACCTGCCCTCGCCGTACATGGCCTCCAGCCGCGCCGAGATCTCCGCCAGCTCGGCGCGCTTGGCCGGATCGTCGGGCGCGGGCGCCGACACGCCGAGGCGCAGCAGCTTCAGCGCGCGTTCGGTGGCCGGATCGAGCTTCACGCCGTCGAAGCGCCGTGCGTCCTTGACGGCGCGGCTGAGCCGCTCGAGGTAGCGCTCGTAGGCGCGCGCGTTCAGCAGCTGGGTGTCGGGCGTGATGTAGGTGGCCTGCACCCAGCCTGCGGCCGCGGCCTCGTCGTCCAGCGCGCGGAAGTCGCGGCTGAGCTCCTCGACGAACTGGCGCGCTTGCTCGGCCGTGGGGCGGGGATCACCGCAGCCGGCGGCCGCCAGGCACAGCAGCAGGGGCGGCAGGATGCGGAAGGGGCGTAATGCGGTTTTCATGGAGCCTCCGGGCAGGCAGGTGGCGCGCTCATGTTGGAGGGGAGAGAATTTACCGCTTCCCGCCCGCGCGGGGGGCGGGCCTGCCCGCCGGGGAGCGCGGCGGCGCGGCCGGGCCCGGGCCGCATGAACAATGCGTAAACAGCCTGACGACTGCGCACCTTGTAGGATAGGAACACATGCGCCTGCTGCTGATCGAAGATGACGCCGAGGCCGCGCAGTACCTGGCGCGGGGGCTGGGTGAGAGTGGCTACGACGTCGAGGTGGCCCCCGACGGCCGCATCGGCCGCGAGCGCGCGCTGGCCGGCGACCACGACCTGATCATCGCCGACCGCAACCTGCCGCACATCGACGGGCTGACCATCGTGCAGATGCTGCGCGCCGCCGGCAAGAGCGTGCCGGTGCTGATCCTGTCCGCGCTGGGCTCGGTGGACGACCGCATCGAGGGCCTGCGCGCCGGCGGCGACGACTACCTGATCAAGCCCTTCGCCTTCGAGGAGCTGCTGGCCCGCATCGAGGCGCTGCTGCGACGGGGGCAGGGCGCGCAGGTGCTCACGCGACTGAAGGTCGCCGACCTCGAGATGGACCTCCTGACGCGCACCGTCACCCGCGCCGGCCGGCGCATCGACCTCACCACCAAGGAATTCCAGCTGCTGGAGTACCTGATGCGCCGCCAGGGGCAGGTGGTCACGCGCAGCATGCTGCTCGAGGGCGTGTGGGACCTGCACTTCGACCCGCAAACCAACATCATCGACGTGCACATGAGCCGGCTGCGCGCCGCCGTCGACCGCGACTTCGATCGCCAGCTCATCCACACCGTGCGCGGCGCCGGCTACGTGCTGCGCGAATGAACCCGCGCTCGTGGCTGCGTTCCTACGCGGCGCGGCTCACGCTCACCTACAGCGTGGTGGTGCTGCTGCTGGTGGTGGCGCTGCAGGGCACGGTGTGGCTGCTGACGCGCAATGCGCTGGAGAACGAGGTGCGGCGCGTGATGACCACGGAGCTCGACAAGCTGGCGCAGGATTACGCCCGCGGCGGCGTTGGCTCGCTGTACGCCGTGCTGCGCTCGCGCTCGGACAGCTGGGGCCGCACCGGCGCCGTCTACCTGCTCACCGATCCCGCGCTGCTGCCCATGGTGGGCAATCTCTCCGCCTGGCCGCGCGACGTGGAACCCGTGCACGACTCCGAGGTGCGCTTCCGCATCGCCGCCGCCGGCGAGATGACCACGCACCCGGTACGCGCGCACGTGGTACAGCTTTCCGGCGGCCACTGGCTGCTGGTGGGCACGGACACCAGCGAGATGGAGCGCGCGCTGCGCCGCTTCGGCTGGGCGAGCATGTGGGGCGTGATCGCCATCACCGGCCTGATCGTGCTGCTCGGCCGCCTGTTCGCGGCCCAGACCACGCGCCGCGTGCGCGAATTCTCGGCCACCTGCGACGCCATCGTGCACAGCGACCTGTCGCGACGGCTGGAGATCACCGGCAAGGGCGACGAGTTCGACCAGCTCGCGCGCACCGTCAACGACATGCTGGCGCGGCTGGAGCAGCAGGCCGTGCTGCTCAGGACCACCTACGGCAGTATCGCGCACGACCTGCGCACGCCGCTGTACCGGCTGCGCGTGCGCATGGAGGAGGCACTGCGCAAGGCCTCGCTGCCGTCCGAGGGGCAGGAGATCGTGCAGCCGGCGCTGCAGGAGCTGGACCGCGTGCAGCGCACGCTGGCCACGCTGCTGGAGATCGCGCGCGCCGAGAGCGGCAGCCCCGTGGCCGACGGCGAGCGCGTCGACCTCGCGCAGCTCGTGCGCGAGATGCACGAGCTCTACCAGCCGGCGATGCAGGAGCAGGGGCTGGAACTGGTGCTCTCCTGCGAGGGCCAGGCCACGCTGTTCGGCAAGCGCCAGCTGCTGGCGCAGCTGATCGCCAACCTGCTCGAGAACGCGCTGAAGCACGCGCACGGCGGCACCCGGGTGGAGCTTTCCCTGCACGGCGATGCGCGCACGGTGACGCTGGCGGTCAGCGACAACGGCCCCGGCATGCAGCCCGGCACGCCCTCGGGCAGCGGGCTGGGACTGAACCTGGTGAAGGCCATCGCCAGGCTCCATCGCGGCGAGATCGCATTGCGCGACAACGCGCCGGGGCTCAGGGTGGAGTGCCGGTTCGAGAAGACCCTGCCCGCCTGAGGCGGAGGATCAGGGCGGGTCGGCGCCGAAGGTATCGCAGGCATTCATCTCGCCGCTGTCGAAGCCGCGCATGAACCAGCGCTGGCGCTGCGCGGCCGAGCCATGCGTGAAGCTCTCCGGCACGACGTAGCCCTGTGTCTTCTTCTGGATCATGTCGTCGCCCACCGCAGCGGCGGCGACCATTGCGTCGCGCACGTCCTGCACGGTGAGCCGTTCGCGCGCATGGTGGGCCCACACGCCGGCGAGGCAGTCGGCCTGCAACTCCATGCGCACCTGCAGCGCATTGCCTTCGGCTTCGCCGGCGCGGCCCTGCGCGCCGCGCACCTGGCCGGAGATGCCGGTGACGGTCTGCACGTGGTGGCCCACCTCGTGCGCGATGACGTAGGCCTTGGCGAAGCTGTCGTCGCGCGCGGCGTCCTGGGGCCCGCCGAACTGGCCGGCCAGCTGATGGAAGAAGTTCAGGTCGATGTACACACCCTGGTCGGCCGGGCAGTAGAAGGGACCGAGCGCCGAAGTGGCCGTGCCGCAGCCGGTGCGCTGCGGATTGTCGAACAGCACCAGGATGGGCGGCTGGTAGGAAGAACCCTCGCGGGCGAACAGCGCGCTCCATACGTCCTCGGTGGAGCCCAGCACGGCGGCGGTGAATGCGCCGGCATCGTCGCTGGGCGGCAGGGTGGACGCGGGCATGGACGTTGCTGCGCCGCCGCCGGTGTCGAGCAGTCCCTCCACCAGCCTTGGATCGATGCCGAGGAAGTAGGCGGCCGCCAGCACGACCAGGCCGCCGAGGCCGAACTTCAGGCCCGTCCCGCCACTGCGTCCGCGAAGGTCGCGCACGTTCTGGCTTCGTCTCAGGTCGCGCCAGCGCATGGGGCTCTCCTGTCGGCCGTTGCCGGCAGATTATCATGCGCGCCGCATGACCGACGCCTCCCGCCTGCCCGTCCACGACGTCCTGCCCGAGCTCATGGCGAAGCTGGCGGAGGCGCACAACGTGGTGCTGGTGGCGCCGCCCGGCGCCGGCAAGAGCACCGTGGTGCCGCTGGCGCTGCTGGAACAGCCCTGGGCGAAGGGCCAGCGGCTGCTGCTGCTGGAGCCCCGCCGGCTGGCGGCGCGCGCCGTGGCCTCGCGCATGGCCTCCACGCTGGGCGAGCGGCCGGGCGGGACCGTGGGCTGGCGCATGCGCCTGGACACCCGCGTCGGTCCGCGCACCCGGCTCGAGGTGGTCACCGAGGGCATCCTCACGCGCATGCTGCAGCAGGATCCCGCGCTCGAGGGCGTCGCGGCGGTGATCTTCGACGAGTTCCACGAGCGCAGCCTGCATGCCGACCTCGGCCTGGTGCTGTGCCGCGAGGCGCAGGAGTCCCTCGGCCTGCCGCTGCGCCTCCTGGTGATGTCGGCCACGCTCGATGCCGCGGCCGTGTCGAAGTGCCTGGGCGATGCGCCGGTGGTGGAGGCGCGCGGGCGTTCGTATCCGGTGGACGTGCGCTACCTGGGCCGCGGCCTGCCGCCGCTGCCCGAACAGCGCACGCTGCCGCCGCGCGATATCGAACGCATCGCCTCGCAGGTGCGGCAGGTGCTCGAAACCACCGGAGGCGACGCGCTGGTGTTCCTGCCCGGCGCGTCCGAGATCCACCGCCTGCGCGCGCAGCTGGAGAACGGCGGTCCGGGCGATGCCGTGATCCATGCCCTGCATGGCGAGATGCGCATCGAGGCGCAGCAGGAAGTGCTGGAGCCCGATCCGCGCGGCCGGCGCAAGGTCATCCTGGCGACCAACATCGCCGAGACCAGCCTCACCATCGACGGCGTGCGCGTGGTGATCGACACCGGGCTGGCGCGCCGCTCGCTGTTCGATCCCGGCACAGGCATGGAACGCCTGGTCACCGTGCGCATCTCGCAGGCGTCCGCCGCGCAGCGCGCGGGCCGTGCCGGACGCACGGCGCCGGGCAGCGCCTGGCGGCTGTGGGGCGAAGGCGCGCAGGCCACGCTGGCGCCGCAGACGCCGCCGGAAATCCTGACCAGCGACCTGGCGCCGCTGGCGCTGGAGCTGGCGAAGTGGGGTGCACGGGACGTGGCCCGCATGCCGTGGATGGATCCACCACCGGCCGCCGCACTGGCGCAGGCGCGCGAGCTGCTGCACCGCCTCGAGGCCATCGACGCGTCCGGCGCCATCACTGCAACGGGCAACGAGATGCTGGCCACCGGCCTGCATCCGCGGCTGGCGCACATGCTGGTGCGGGCGCGCGGCACGCCGCTGGCGCCCCTGGCCGCGAACCTCGCGGCGCTGCTGTCCGAGCGCGACCTGCTGCGCGAGGCGCGCGACCCGGACGTGCGCACGCGCCTGGAACTGCTGCGTGGCGAAGTCACCGGCGCGGACCGTGGCGCATTGATGCGCGTGCGCGAGCTGGCGAAGCGCCTGGCGCCGGGTCGCGCCGATGCCGCGCAGGACGCCGAGGCGGGCCTGGTGCTGGCCTGGGCGTATCCGGATCGCGTGGCGCAGCTGCGGCCCGGCTCGGGCGGCGCGGCCGGGCAACGCTACCTGCTGGCCAACGGCCGCGGCGCGGTGCTGGAGGGCGTCTCGACACTGGCTGGATCGCAGTACCTCGTGGCGCTGGACCTCGACGACGCCGAGGGTGCCGAGGCGCGCATCCGCCTGGCCGCGCCGCTGACGCCGGCGCAACTGCAGGCCGCGCTGGGCGCGCAGGTCACGCAGGGCATCGAGACCGACACCGACCCGCGCACCGGCGCGCCGCGGGCGCGGCAGGTGCGGCGCCTCGGCGCCCTGGTCCTCGAGGAGCGCCGCGTGGAGCTGGACCCGGCCGAACGCACCGCCGCATTGCTGGAGCAGGTGCGCCGCGGCGGGCTCGACGTGCTGCCCTGGGGCGAGGCGGGGCGGCGCCTGCGCGCGCGCCTGGCCTTCGTCGATGCTCATCGCGGCGGCGCGGCAGCCGACCTGCCTTCCAGCGACGAGTCCACGCTGCTGGCCGAACTGCCGCAGTGGCTGGAACCTTACCTGCAGGACGTCACCCGCCTGGACC
>QGUX01000180.1 GCA_003242275.1 Pseudomonadota bacterium
ATTCTGTTTTATTTTTTTTTTATTGTCAGGGCACCACGGGAAATAACCCCTTCCCCTTCCTCGGCAGCGTCCGACTTGGAAAAACCGGAGGACCTGCGCGACACCATCGCACTCAACGCGCAGGAAATGCTCGCGCACGCCATGGCCGCCCAGGTTCAGCATGTGATGGGCGTGCAGGTGTGCGCCCTTCCGGCGGACAACGCGTTCTTCGCCAAGACACGCGCCGGCCTGGCGGGCGCCCTGCAATGGCTGGATGCCTCCCTCGACGCGGTGCTCGCCACGCTGCCGCGCCATCGCTTCCTCAGCCTGTTCGAGGTGTCGCTGTTCTGCCTGGTGGAGCACCTTGCGTTCCGGCGCACGGTGCCGCTCGACGCGTACCCGCGGCTGGGGCGTTTCGCCGCGGAGTTCGGCCGGCACCCGGCGGCGCAGGGGACCACCTATCGCTTCGACCAGGGCGCGCGCTGAAGTTCAGTCGCACTCGTTCGGATCGGGTACCGACGACTTCGAGCGCCTGCCCGCCAGCATGTCGTCGAACAGGTGGCTGTCCGGCGGCGGTTTCTCCCAGCCCGGTGTCAGCACGGCGTAACCGCCCGTGCCCGGCGTTTCATCCTTCCACTTGAAGCTCGACTCCCGCGGCTTGCAGGGTTCGCGCATCTTCTGCAGCGGCTTGCCCAGCGTCGGCGGCGGCTTCTCCAGTTCCTCGGCCACGCGCGCGGCCAGTTCCCCGGCCTGGCGGTACCAGTCCACGTCGCCCGGCACCGGTTCGCGGCTTCCAGGTTCCTCTTCCACCGGTGGCAGCGTGATGGCGGTACCCGGCCGGGGCAGGGCGGGGACGGGCACGCGGCGCGGCGGCGCATCCGGGGGAGGTCGTTCTTCCTCAAGCGGTGGTGGAAGCGGCAGGGGGAACAGCGTGATCGGCAGGCTCACGCGCTCGCGCGCCGGCTGCACCTGCCGTTGCGGATCCCGACCGCCGGTCACGAGCAGGAGCAGGAACAGCGCATGCGCCGCCAGGGTCAGCAATGCTGCCCGCGGACGGAGCCTTGATGCGGAACGCTGCCAGCTTGGCATGGTGCAGTGTAGGACGGCGCCGACTGGAAGGTGCCGCTTCGGGGGATTACTTTTCGTTCAACGCGTCCCTTTGCGCAAGGCGCGTGGAGGGATGGGGAATGACGGTATTGGCGAAGCATACCTGCCTGGCTGGACTGGCCGCCGCGACCACGCTGGCCGCGGTGCCTCTGGCGGCCCAGGAATCATCGGGCCGCGACATGTGGTTCGGCATCGGACTGGGATACCAGAAGCCCGATGGCGGCGCGCGCCACGCCGAGGACGGCTACGGCGCCCAGCTCCTGCTGGGCTGGCGCCTGGCGCGACAGTTCAATGCCGAAGTGGCGGCAACCTTCGCCACGCTGGAGGACAACGATCCTTCCGCCGACCTGTTCGAGTACTTCCGCGGCGACGATGGAAGCGGCAGCACCTCGCGCGCCAGCCTGGGTACCGATCTTCTCTGGCAACCCCTGCGTGGCTGGTCGCCCCTGCTCATCGCCGGCGTCGGGCTGGCGTACAACAAGGGCGACCCTGACCAGGACAGCGGCACGGACTTCTTCTTCAACTACGGCGCCGGACTGGTCTCCGCGCCGCTGGGATCGTACGGGCTGAAGCTGCGCGCCGAGTGGCGCCAGGTGCGCGACGGTTACGCGGGCGACCCGGTGGACCAGTGGTTCCTCCTCGGCATCAACTTCCCGTTGCGGCGGTCGCAGGCGCCTGGCCAGGCGAGGAGCACGCCACCGCCGGCACCACCCCCGGCCCGCGCGGATGCGCCCGCCGCCGAGCCCGCTCCGCGCGCGCCACCGGAACCTGCGCCGGCGCCGCCACCACTCCCGCCACTTGCCCAGGTCGATGACGACGGCGACGGCATCTTCAATGCACAGGATCGCTGCCCCGCCACGCTGATGGGGCTGCGCGTGGACCAGTACGGCTGCGCGATGGAGGGGGCGGTGGCCACGCTGTCCGGCGTGCGCTTCGCCACCGGCTCGGCGCGCCTGGACGCCGCCGCCACGCCGGCACTGGTGCGCCTGCTCGAGGCGCTGGAGGGTCAGCCGTCGATGCGCGTGGAGCTCCGCGGCCACACCGACGCCGTGGGCGATGCGGGCGCCAACCAGCGGCTGTCCGAGCAGCGCGCCCGCTCGGTCGCGCGTTTCCTGGAAGGCGAAGGCATCGAATCCTGGCGCCTCACCACCACCGGTTTCGGTTCTTCCCGGCCGGTTGCCGGCAACACCACCGAGGAGGGTCGTGCCAGCAACCGGCGCGTGGAACTGCGCGTGATCTCGCCCTGAAAGCGGCGCCGCCGGGCTAGCGTTCGCGGTAGTACATGCGCATCGCGACCGGCGCGCACACCGCGGTCACGACGCCGGCCGCCACCAGGACCCAGATGATGTCATTGGCCTCCACCCGGCCGTGCATCAGGCCGCGGGTGGCATTGGTCAGGTGGGTGACCGGGTTCAGCCCCACGATGGTCTGCATCCATCCCGGCATCGTGGCCGGATCGACGAAGATGTTGCTGACGAAGGTGAGCGGGAACAGCAGCAGCATGCTCATCGTCATCACTGTCTCGGGTGTCTTCATCACCATGCCGATGATGATCCAGGGCCAGGACACGGCCGAGGTGAACAGCAGCACCAGCGCCAGCCCGAGGACCACGCCCACCACGCCGCCCTCGGGGCGGAATCCCAGCACCAGTCCCACCGCCAGCACCACCAGCCCCGCGATCACGTAGCGCACGAGGTCGCCGAGCAGGGCGCCCACGATGGGCGAGGGTTGCCAGATCGGCATGGCGCGGAAGCGGTCGAACAGGCCCTTGGTGACGTCGGTATTGAGCCCCATGCCGGTGTACACGGTCAGGAACACCAGCGTCTGCACCACGATGCCGGGGATCAGCCACTGCAGGTAGGCGCTGGTCGAGCCGGCCAGCGCGCCGCCGAACAGGTAGGTGAACATGAAGGTCATCATGATGGGGAAGACCAGCACGTCCATCAGCTGGAAGGGCACGTGCTTGATCTTCAGCATCGCGCGCCACGCCAGCGTCAGCACCGCTGCCGGAGCGGCCGTGCGCCGCGGCCGGCGGTCGCCGCGCAGCACCTGGGTCAGCGACGGCGGGTTCATGCCACGGCCTCCTTTTCCTCCTTCGCCCCGGCCTCGCCGGAATCCGCCGGCTTGCCTGTCAGTGCCATGAACACGTCATCGAGGCTGGGCTGCGCCAGCGCGAATTCGGCCACCGCGATGCTGCCGGAAGCCAGCCGCGCCAGCGCCTGCGGCACGAGGTCGTCGCGCGTCACCTTGGCCGCCAGCTCGTTCTGCTCGCCGCCGCCGTGCACCTCGCCGAACACTTCGCGCAGGATGGCCTCGGCCGCCGTGCGCTGCGAGGCATCCGCAAGCTTCAGGTGCAGTGCACGCCCGCCCACCGACTGCTTCAGTTCGCGGCTGGTGCCCTCGGCGATCAGGCGGCCGTGGTCGATCACCGCGAGGCGGCTGGCCAGCCGGTCGGCCTCGTCCAGGTACTGCGTGGTCAGCAGCACCGTGGTGCCCTCGGCGGCGATGGCGCGCACGATGTCCCACACCTGGCTGCGGCTGCGCGGGTCCAGGCCGGTGGTCGGTTCGTCGAGGAACAGCAGCTCGCTGGCGACGATGAGGCTGGCGGCGATGTCCAGCCGCCGGCGCATGCCGCCGGAGTAAGTGCGTGCCTGACGGCCGGCCGCTTCGGAAAGTTCGAAAGCCTCCAGCAGCTCGCGCGAACGCGCCCGGGCCGCGCGCCAGGAGAATCCCAGCAGGCGCGCGAACAGCACCAGGTTCTCGAAGCCGGTGAGGTCCTCGTCCACGGAGGCGAACTGGCCGGTCATCGCCACCCGCGAACGGACCTGGTCGGCTTCGGCGACCAGGTCGTGACCCAGCACGCGGGCCGTGCCGCCATCGGGCCTCAGCAGCGTGGTCAGCATGCGGATGGTGGTGGTCTTGCCGGCGCCGTTGGGGCCCAGCAGGCCGTAGACCATGCCGCGAGGGATGGAAAGGTCGATGCCGCCGACCGCGACCGTGTCCCCGAACTGCTTGCGCAGCCCGATCGTCTCCACTGCCAGGGTCATCGTCCCGCCTCAGTCCGCCTTGTGTTCCCGCCGGTCGCCGTCGGGCGGCGGGTCGCTCTTCGTGAGGCTGGCGATGGCGCAGCGCTCGCGTTCGTTGGGGACGATGACGTAGCCGAACCTGTCCAGGTGATCGTTGGGCCCCGTGTCGAAGCCCAGGCGCACGGCATTCTCCACGCCGACGCAGGGAGAGAAGAATCGCAGGTAGTACCATTCGCCGCGACCGCCCTCGACCCACAGGCCCTCGCGCCCGTCCGCCTGCCAGCTGACGATGGCCGAGCGCTGGTTGGCGAACGGGATGAAGGTCTCCTCGCGCTTGAGCGGCACGCCGTCCGGACCGGTGGGCTCGGGCGTCCTGCAGCCCGGCAGCAGCGGCACCGCCAGCGCGGCGAACGTGGATGCAATCACGCGCCTCATCCATTCCTCCATGTCCGGTTCAACTCCTGCCGTGGCGCGGCCGGATCTGCAGCTCCCCGCGCCGGTAGTCGATGATCAGTGCATCGACCAGCCCGAGGATGTCCATGCCGATCAGCAGGGCCGGCGTGTCGGTCAATTCCCACCTGCTGAAGATGTGCAGGTCGCTGAAGGTGACATGCGCGTCGCGCACCTGCAAGTCGCCCAGCTGGATGGTGCGCACACGCGCACCCACGCCGGACTGCGCCTCGCCGGTGGCGCCCCAGATCTCGTCCTCGCCGCGCGAGCTGCGCTCGATCTGGCGGCGCAGGGCCCGCCGCAGCGCCTCATTGCCCACCGTGGCCTGCGCGCCGGTGTCGATGATGATCCGCACCGGCACGCCGCCGACCTCGCCACGGGCCATGGCCAAGCGGCTCTCATCGCGCAGCAGCGGCACGGTGATGTAGCCGCGCGCGGCGCGCTGGTCGCGGGAGCGCGAGATGTCCACGTAGTCGGCGCGGAAGTCGATGTAGATCCGCTGGTCCTCCATGCCGTCGACGCCGAGCAGGCCGTCGGCGCCGCCGAACACGTCGGGCACCACCGGCATGCGCCCCGGCTCGATCCACAGGTCGCCCACCGTGAGCAGCTTCACCTCCACCGTGGGCGCGATCGCCGTGCCGGTGGCGCCATGCACGCGCACCGGCCGCGGGTCGTCCGGCACGCCCAGCCGGGCTGCCACGTCGGGCACGATGGCCGAGCGTTGCGCACCGGTGTCGAGCACCAGGCGGAACGGACCGGCCCCGTCGAGGTACACCGGCACCCATACGCGTCCGATGCGGTCGCGCGTGGTCGGTGCCGCGTAGCGCGGTTCCGGCGCGACGACGGTGATTTCCTCCAGTTCCTCCACCGCGCTGGACCCGGAAGACGAAGGGCCTCCCGCGGCCGGCGCCACGGCGTCGGGAAGGACGGAGTCGAAGCCGCCCGCGGCCGGTGGCAGCAGGCACAATGCGGCGGAAACCGTTACCCACCTGCGCATCGCCCCCCCCCGGCCGTGACCGGCCAATTACCACATCAGGTCGTCTGGAACCGCGTAGTCCTTGTAAGGATCGTCCTCTGCCGGCGCGTCCTGCGGCCGGTTCAGGTGCAGCAGTGCCTTGGGCACGCGCTCGCCGATCTGCTCGCCGATCGCCGCGGGCACGAAGGCGAAGCGGCCCTCGCAGCGCACGATGGCGATCTCGCCGGCGATCAGCCTGCGGCGCAGTTCCGGCGTCACCTCGATGCGCCGGATCTGCGTGCCGTCCTGGAAGTTGTAGTAGTCCTCGGTCTCGACGCGCGGGATCTGGTGCGCCGCGACCAGCTGCTTGATCTCGGCGTACTTCGCGCGCCGCTCGAGCTTCTCCTGCTTCCTGCGGTTGGCCTCGGCATCGCGCGCGGCCTTCCCGGCGGCGGCCTTCTGTGCCGCGAGCTGGGCCGGCGAGGGACCCGGCGGCTTCTGCTTGCGGCCGCGGGGCGCCTGGAAACGCTGCTGGCGCTGCTCGCGCTCGACCTGCTGCACCTGCTTTTCGGTGACCAGCCCGGCCTTCAGCAGCTGTTCGCGCAGTGAAAGACTCATGCGGCCATTCTACCGTTCCCCGGGCTTCGGAGTACGATAACGGTCCCTCCTGAGGTCCCACTGGAAGGACTGACCATGCAGCGAATTTCCCGCATCCTGGGCGTACTGGTGCTGATTTCCGCGCCTCCGGCGGCACTGGCCATTCCGGACGAGAATGGCGGGCTGGTCGATCCGAACGCGGCCGCGGAAGGCGTGGCCAGCGACGCGGAGATGTCGGCGCGCCTGAACTACAACGTTGGCTTCGAGACCTTCGAGAAGACCCAGCGGCTGGAAATGCAGGCCGGCAGCCTGAAGGGCGCCGCGCTGCGCCGGCACGAGGCCGAGGTGCGCAAGGGTTACGCCGAGGCGCGCGAGCGCTTCCAGGCTGCCGTCGAGGCCAATCCGCAGATGAAGGAGGCCTGGAACCTGATCGGCTACACCAGCCGCAGGCTGGGGGACTACGAGGCGTCGCTGGCGGCATACGACCGCGCGCTGTCGCTGTCGCCGGATTATCCCGAGGCCATCGAGTACCGGGCCGAGCTGTTCCTGCTCACCGGCCGCTTCGACGACGTGAAGGCCGCGCACGCGAAGCTCAAGGAGATGTCGCCCTCGTATGCCGACGTGCTGGTCGCGTCGATGAAGGAATGGGCTGCGAACAAGGACGCGCCCGGCGCCAGGGCACCCGGACGCGACGCCTTCGTGGCGTGGATCCAGACCCTGTAAGGCCTACAGCAGGCGTTCGGCGGCGGCAACGCCGGACAGCCACGCGCCGTACAGCGTGCCGTAGTGGTGCACGGCGCAGGCTTCTCCGGCGAGGTGCAGCCGTTCCGAGACCGGTTCGGCCAGACGCGAGCGTGCATCGGCATGGCCGGGACGCGCGGCCGAGTACGAACCCAGCGAGCACGGGTCGCTGCCCCAGGCGGTGGCCAGCGCGTCATCGAGCTCGTTGAACACGCCGCCGCCGAAGATGCGCCGCAGTTCATCGCGCGCGAACTGCACCAGCTCGCCTCGCTTCTCGAGCTCTGCGGACAGGTCACCGCCGAAGTAGGCCATCAGCAGCGGCCGGCCGCCCGGCAGGGCCTCCCAGCTGCAGGTGCGCGAAGTCCCGCCCGAGCCGATGAAGTGCCGCGGCAGGTTGCGGGCGAAGCCCTGCATGTCGCGCAGCCGGAAGAACACCTTGTTGCACACGCCGAGCGGCAGCGCCTCGATGGCCTGCCGGTGTGATGCCGGCAGCGGGGGATCGAACCGCACCGCGTCCTGCGCGAGCACGGCGGTGGGCAGCGTGACGATGGCGGCGCGCGCCTCGAGGCTGCCGGCGGTGGAGTCCACCT
>QGUX01000375.1 GCA_003242275.1 Pseudomonadota bacterium
GACGCAACCGCTGGCTGGAGCTGCTGGCACAGCATCCGCCGGAGGAGCTGGCCGCGCAGGTGCAGGCCAGCCTCGTGCGCATCGTGCGCGAGCATCTCGCGGGACTGCGCCGGGCCATGCCGCGCGAGTGGCTCGCCGAGGCGGCGGACATCGCCGCGGCGGCGGCGCGCAACCGCGTCGAGGCCGGACAGGCGGCCAGCGGACGCTGGTGCGCATGGCTCGAAGATGACGCGGTGCTGGGCGAGGAACCCGGGCATCTGCCGTGCTGGCAGGCGCTGGCGGACATGCTGCTCGTGAACGATGATGACCGGCTGCGATCGAAGATCGACGTCCGCCAGGGCTTCCCGCCGCGCAGCGACCTGAAGGAACGCTGGACGGCGCTGCGCGATGCGCTGGCGGAGCGGCCCGACCTCGTGCGCCTGCTGTGCGAGATGCGCGTGCTGCCGGCACCGGTGCTGGATCCCGCCGAGCAGCAGACCATCGCGGCGCTGGCGCGCGTGCTGCTGCTGGCAGCCGCCGAGCTGAAGCTGGTGTTCCGCGAACAGGGCATCGTCGACCACACCGAAGTGGCGGCGGTGGCGCGCCAGGCGTTGCGCGCGCTCGAGGAGGAGAGCGGCTACTCCCTGCGCCAGACGCTGCGCGTGGCCCACCTGCTGGTGGACGAGTGCCAGGACACCTCGCCGGACCAGATCGAACTGGTGCGCGCCCTGACCGCCGGCTGGCAGCGCGGCGATGCCCGCTCGCTGTTCCTGGTCGGCGATCCCATGCAGTCCATCTACCTGTTCCGCGGATCGGAAGTGGGACTGTTCCTGCAGACGCGCAATCGTGGCGTGGGCGCCATCCGCCTGGAGGCGCTGCACCTCACGCGCAACTTCCGCTCGCAGCGCACGCTGGTGGAGTGGGTCAACGCCGCATTCGCGCGCATCTTCCCGCCGGCGGAGGACCTGCGCAGTTCGGCCGTGACCTTCCTGCCCGCCGAACACGCGCGCGCCGAGGATCCGCGCCTGCCGGCCGCGGTGATGCTGTGGCCGCAGCCCGCCGACGATGCCGGCCAGGAGGCGCGCGCCATCGCGCGCGAGATCGCCTCGCTGCGCGCCCTGCAGCCGGGGCTTTCGATCGCGGTGCTGGTGCAGACGCGCGCGCTGGCCGCGCCCATCCTGCGCGCACTGCATGCGGCCGGCATTCCCACGCTGGGCGTGGACCTGGCGGCGCTGTCCGACCGCCCGGTGGTGCGCGACCTCGTCTCCCTGGGCCGCGCGCTGCTCGACGGCGGCGACCGCACCGCCTGGCTGGCCGTGCTGCGCTCGCCCCCCTGCGGCCTCACGCTCGAGGACCTGCGCCGGCTGTGCGAGGCCGCGGGCGATGCGCCGCTGGCGGATGTGCTGGACCGTGGCGGGCCGCCCGCGGGCCTGAGCGAGGATGGCGCGCGGCGCCTGGCGCGGGTGGGACCCATCCTCGCGCAGGCGTGGCGCAATCGCGGCAGCCTCGACGTGGCCTCGGCCATTGAGCAGTGCTGGCAGGCGCTGGGCGGCGAGGCCGCCTGCCTCGACGACACCGAGCTCGCGGCCGCGCGACAGTACCTGCTGGCGCTGCGCGGACTGCAGGAGGACCGTGGCCGGCCGACGCCCGATGAACTGGGCGCGCTGGCCGCAAGGCTGAAGGACCGCAGCGAGTCCACCGCCGGCAATCCGGTGGAGATCCTCACCATCCACCATTCCAAGGGCCTGGAGTGGGACGTGGTGTTCGTGCCCGGCATGGGCCGGATGCCACGGCGTGACGACGCGCCGCTGCTGCGCTGGCTGCAGTTGCCGAACGGGGAGGAGGGCAGCGACCTGCTGCTGGCCGTGCGCAGCATCGGTGCGCCCAATTCCACCGATCCGCTGGCGGCGTACATCCGGCGGCTGCAGGCGGGCAGGGTGCGCAACGAACGCCTGCGCCTGCTGTACGGGGCGGCCACGCGGGCGCGGGTGCGCCTGTACCTGTCGGGGCACGCGCCCCTCGCGAAGAAGG
>QGUX01000181.1 GCA_003242275.1 Pseudomonadota bacterium
CCGGAGGGTGCGGGACTTCTGCCAGCCCGAGGCCCCGGGTCCGCGCCGGGGGCCCGCCCGCCCCCAGCCGCGCCGCGGCGCCGGCGCGCGCGCCGCGCCGCGCCACCTCGGCGGCGAATTCCAGCCCGTGGTGGCGCGCGCCGCGGCAGGCCAGGAAGGCCGCGCCGCGGTCCACCTGGCGTGAGTCGAGCGTGAGGTCGGTGATGGTCACGTCGCGCGGTACCGGCGCAATGCCCTGGAGCAGGCGCGACAGCGGCATGGCGGCGGCGCTCACCGGTTGCCCATCCTGGCCACGCCGGTCAGCGGATCGGCGGAACCGGCCAGCTCCGCATCGGGCGCCACGCCCATCAGGCGCAGCGCCCCGCCGACCACGGCGGAGAACACCGGCGCGGCGACCTCGCCGCCGTAGTAGCGGTTGGCGCGCGGATCATCGATCACCACCACCGCCGCGAGGCGCGGATTGGTGGCCGGCGCCACGCCGCCGAACACGGCCACGTAGCGGTCCTTCTGGTAGCCGCCACCGCCGCCGTTGTGCTTCCACGCCGTGCCGGTCTTGCCGGCCACGCGGTAGCCGGGGATCGCGGCGCGCGAACCCGTGCCCTCGTTCACCACCGACTCCAGCAGCGACACCAGCGTGCGCGCATTGGCCTCGCTGATCACGCGCCGGCCCTGCACCGGCCCGTCCACGCGCAGCAGCGACACCGGCCGCGCCACACCCATCGCGCCCAGCACCGCATAGCCCTGTGCCAGCTGCAGCGGCGTCACCGCCCAGGCGTAGCCGCGCGACATCGACGACACGACCGCCCAGCGCCAGTTCGAGTAATGCGGCAGGTGTCCCGCCGACTCGCCGGGAAACTGGCTGGCGGTCACCTTGCCGAAGCCGAAGCGCGTCAGCGTGTTCCAGATCTGCTGCGGCTCGAGGTCGCGCGCGATCTTGGCCATGGCCACGTTGGACGACTTGGCCAGCACGCCGGCCAGGTCCAGCTTGCCCAGCGGATGCTCGTCGTTGACCTCGACGCCGCCGATCTCGAAGTGGCCCGTGCCCGTGTCGATGATGCTGTTGCGCGTGTAGCGCCCTGACTCCAGCGCCGCGGCGATCACGAAGGGTTTGACGCTCGAGCCCGGCTCGAGCATGTCGGTGACGGCGCGGTTGCGCAGCCAGCCGCGCGCCACCGCCGTGGCGCGCTGCTCGCGCTGGTTCGGGTTGAAGGTGGGCTGGTTGGCCATGGCCAGCACCTCGCCGGTGGTGACGTCGATCACCACCATCGAGCCGGCGCTGGCGCGGTTGTCCTCGATGGCGCGCTTGAGCTCCCGGTAGGCCAGGTACTGGATGCGCGTGTCGATGCTGAGCACCAGGTCGCCGCCCGGCCGCACCGCGCGGATGTTCTCGATGTCGTCGACGCGCCGGCCGGTGTTGTCGCGGATCACGCGCTTCAACCCATCCTCGCCGGCGAGCCAGGAGTCGAAGGCCAGCTCCAGCGCCTCGATGCCCTGGTCGTCCTGGTTGGTGACGCCGACCACGTGTCCCAGCACCTCGCCAGCCGGGTAGTAGCGGCGGTACTCGCTGCGCTGGTAGACGCCGGGCACGTTCAGCTTCATCACCGCGTGCGCCTCGGCGGGCGTCAGGTGCCGCGCCAGCCAGACGAAGCTCCTGCCGGCGCTCTTCTCCAGCGTCTTCTCGAACTGCTTGCGATTGATGTCCAGCTTCGACGCCAGCTCCGGCCAGCGATCGCGCGCCTGCGCCAGCTCGCGCGGGTTGGCGTAGATGGATTCCACCGGCGTGCTGATGGCCAGCGGCCGGCCGTTCCTGTCGAGGATGGCGCCGCGATGCGCCTCGATGGTCACCTCGCGCACCGCGCGCGCCTCGCCCTGGCCGATCAGGAACTCGCGGTCGACCAGCTGCAGTTCCACCGCGCGCGCGACCAGGCCCGCCGCGCATGCGGCGAGCACGCCGAGCGCGAGCCAGGCGCGCACCCTGAAGCTCACGGCCTCGCTGCGCGGCGCCCGGCTCATTGGCGCACCACCTGGATCGCCGCCGGGTCGGGCAGGCGCATCTCCAGCCGGCGGCGCGCGACCGATTCCACGTGCGCGTGCTGCGACAGCGAACCCTGCTCGAGCTGCAGCTGCCCCCACACCACGTCCAGTCGCTGGCGCTCGCGGTTGAGCTGCTCGAGTTCGACGAACAGTTCGCGCGCGCGGTGCCGCGTCCACACCGCGCCGGCGGCGGACACCAGCACCGCGCACCACAGCACGGCCAGCACCGTCCAGTTGCTGCGCAGCGAGGCCATCACGCCGCCTTCCCCGGTGGTGCGGCCGTGCGCTCGGCCACGCGCAGGATGGCCGAGCGTGCGCGCGGATTGCGCGCCACCTCGGCGTCGGAAGGCCGCTGCTTGCGCCCGATGATGCGCAGCGCGGGCTCGAACGGCGGCGGCACCGGCAGCCGCGCCCAGGCCGGGTCGGGCTGCGCATGGCGGCGCATGAACTGCTTGACCATGCGGTCTTCCAGCGAGTGGAAGCTGATCACCGCCAGGCGGCCGCCCGGCGACAGCGAGGCGAGCGCACCCTGAAGGCCGCGTTCGAGCTGGCCCAGCTCGTCGTTCACTTGCATGCGGATGGCCTGGAAGGTGCGCGTGGCCGGATGGCGGCCGTCGTGGCGCGGCGCCGCGCGCGCCACGATGGCGGCCAGCTGGGCGGTGGGGGTTATGGGGGCAACGCCGCGCGCCGCCACGATGGCGCGCGCGATGCGGCCGGCGTGGCGCTCCTCGCCCAGTTCACGGATCACGTCGCGGATCTCAGGTTCCGCCGCGCGCGCGAGCCACGCGGCGGCGCTTTGGCCGTGCGACGGGTCCATGCGCATGTCGAGCGGACCGTCGGCCTGGAAGCTGAAGCCTCGCGTGGCATCGTCGAGCTGCGGCGAAGACACGCCGAGGTCGAAGAGAATCCCTGCACAGCGACGTCCGTCGCCATGTGCCGCGACCAGTGGTGCGAGCGCGCCGAACGCAGCGTGAACCACCACGAAGCGCGGGTCCGCGTGGAAGCGCGCTCGAGCCGCGGCGACGGCCTCTGGATCACGATCGAGCGCGAGCAGCCGGTCCTCGGGGCCCAGGTGCGCGAGAATCCGCGCGGCGTGTCCACCGCGGCCGAAGGTGGCGTCCACGTACAGGCGCGGGGCGTCTGCGGGCGCAGCGATTGCGAGCGCTTCCACTGCTTCCTCGACAAGCACCGGCTCGTGCTCAGCCACAGTCGGTTTCCCCGCTTGTTGCGCATCATGGTCACAGCGACAGCGACGACAGTTCGGTGGCCAGTTCGGTCACGCCCTGCTCGCTCTTCATCCATTCCTCGCGCTGGGCCTTCCAGCGCTCCTCGTCCCACAGCTCCAGGCCCTTGCCCTGGCCGACGATCCACGCCGAACGCGACAGGCCGGCGAACTCACGCAGTTCGGGCGTGAGCGCGATGCGGCCGTGGCTGTCGAGGGTCACTTCCTGCGCGTGGCCGATCATCAGCCGCTGCAGGCGGCGCACCTGCGGATGCAGGCTGGGCAGGGCGTTGAGCTGGGCTTCGATCTTTTCCCACTCGGGAAAGGGGTAGATGCGCAGGCACTGGTCGCGGTCAACGGTGACCACCACCCGCCCGGCCGCGGGCGCGGCCAGCGCAGCACGATGCTGGGCCGGGACCACCACCCTGCCCTTGTCATCGATCGTGACTTTTGTTGCGCCGCGGAACATGCACCGAAATGGGGCTTCCCCACTTCCACCCACAATCACCCACCGGCCCCCATATTGGAACGCGGTGGTGCTTATGTCAACGGCGCGACAGCATTTTTTTGTTTATGTCACAAAGACTTACGCGCGCCCCTGAAAGTGGGACGCCTCCGCAAAGAAGAACTCTTTTGGATTCCGGGACTTGGAATTCAAAGCTCGAAAAAAGAGGAGCTGGCCGGTAAGCCGGGTTCTGTCTGGGGCAATCATTCCTCTGGGAGCCGCGTCACCGCGACCCTCAAGCGGCCTACCCGGAAGGGACGGGGGACCACCGTCTGCGCCCCACCCCGCGAGGGGCGTGCGCCGCCTTCCCTATTTGGCCTTGCTCCAGGTGGGGTTTGCCGTGCCGTCGCGTGTTGCCACCGACGCGGTGCGCTCTTACCGCACCCTTTCACCCTTGCCAGCGCCTTGCGGCGCTTCGGCGGTCTGCTCTCTGTTGCACTTTCCGTGGGCTCGCGCCCCCCAGGCGTTACCTGGCACCTCGGTCCGCCGGAGCCCGGACTTTCCTCCACGGACCCCGGAAGGGTCCGCAGCGATTGCCTGGCCAGCTCCGCTCCTACATTAACAGGTGCGCCCCCCGCACGCTTGCCCCTCGCATGCGGAGCCACCCACAATGGATGCCCTCCCCGCCGCACGGAGCGAGCATGAAGCACCGCCGACGCATGGCCACCGGGGCCGCCGCCGCACTCCTCATCGCCCTGCCGCTGCTGGCCGCCGAGCGCCTCGCGGTGAAGACCGGCCTGTGGGAAAACGTGACCACGCTGCAGTTCACCGGCGTGACGCTGCCCGCCGAGCAGCTGCAGCGCATGACCCCCGAGCAGCGCGCGCAGCTCGAGGAGATGATGAAGCAGATGGGCGTCGGCGCGCCGCGCACCGACACCGACCAGTCCTGCGTCAAGGAAGAGGACCTCGACGGCCGCTCCTTCCGTGAATCCATGCAGGAAGCCGGCGAGCAGTGCGACTTCAGGGAAGTCAGCACCACCTCGAAGCGGCACGAATACACCTTCCAGTGCCGCTCCGAAGGCTCGCCCACTTCCGGCCGCCTCGTCATCGAAGTCATCGACGACTCGCACGTGCGCGGCACGATGGAGGCCACCCTGCCGCAGGGCCGGATGGACATGAAGTTCGAGTCGAGGTGGAAGGCGGCGGCCTGCGGGAACGTGGAGTAGTCAGTCCGCCGGTTCCATGCCGTGCTCGCGCTTGACCTGTGCCACCGCGGGCGAGCGCATGAACTCGAGCAGCTCGCGCGCCACCTCCGGCCGCGTGCTCGCCGCGCACACGCCGCCCGAGAACACCGTCATCGTCTGGATGGAATCCGGCAGCGGCCCCAGCACCACGATGCCGCGCAGGTTCATCAGCTCGGAGAGCTGCTGGAATCCCAGTGCCGCGCGGCCGTCGGCGACCAGGCTGCCCACGGGAATGCCCGGCGGCGGCACCACGATGCGCGGCCGGATCGTCTCGAGGATTCCCCACCGCTCGAACAGCTTCTCCAGGTACACGCCGCTGGGACCTGTGGAATAGCTCAGCGATGCGGCCGCCAGCACCGCGGCCTTCACGTCCTCTTCCGTGGCCACGGGCGGGCGCGGCGCGCCCTCGCGCACCGCGATCGCCACGCCGGAGCGCACCAGGTCGATGCGCGGACTGACGACGCGCCCTTCCGCGATCAGCTTGTCGATGGCATTGGACGCCAGCACCACCACGTCGGCGGCCTCCCCGGCGCTGATGCGCTTGGCCACTTCCACTCCGCCGGCGGCCCGTGCGTCCACGGCCACGCCGCGCTCGCGCGTGAAGGCTTCCGCCAGGCGCGACAGCAGCTCGCGGGTGGCCATCGAGGAAATCATCTTCAGTTCGTTCACGGTGCTTCCACTTCTTCGTTGTTGTCGTTGTCGTTGTCGTTGCCGGATCCGCCACCGCCATGCGGCAGCAGCGCATAGACGTCGGCGCGGCGCCGGCCGGTGAGCTGCGCCACCAGCGCCGCGGCGCGGCCGGGCGGCAGTTCGGCCGAAAGCAGGTCGAGCGCCCGGCGCACGAAGGCATCATCCGGTGCCGCCTCGCCGGCCGCGCCCGCCACCACCACCGTGATCTCGCCGCGCGCGAAATTCGTGTCGTTCGCCGCGATTTGCAGCAATGAACCGAGGGTGCCGCGGTATACGCTCTCGTGCATCTTGGTCAGCTCGCGCGCCACCGCGGCCTCGCGGTCGGCGCCGAAGGCTTCCTTCATGTCGGCGAGGGTCCCGGCAATGCGATGCGGCGCCTCGAAGAACACCATGGTGCGGGCCTCGCCGGAGAGCGCGCGCAGCGCCGCGCGCCGCGCCGCCGCGCGCGCCGGCAGGAAGCCTTCGAAGCAGAAGCGCTCCACCGGCAGGCCGGACAGCGCCAGCGCCAGCAGCACCGCCGAAGGGCCGGGCACGGCCGAAACGGGCACGCCGGCGTCGATGGCGGCGCGCACCGTGAGGAAACCGGGATCGGATACCAGCGGCATGCCCGCGTCGGTGACCAGCGCCACCACGGCGCCCTCCTGCGCGCGCTCCACCAGCTCCCTGGCGCGCGCGGCCTCGTTGTGTTCGTGCAGCGAGACGAGCGGGCGATCGATGCCGAGCTGCCGCAGCAGGCCCGATGTATGTCGCGTATCCTCGGCGGCGAGGATGTCGGCGAATGCCAACACTTCGCGGGCGCGGGGCGAAAGATCCGCAAGATTGCCGATCGGCGTCGCGATCAGTTCGATTCGCCCCTGGGCCATCCTATAATCTTACGCATGCAGCCGCACCGCCACGCCACTTTCGGGACGCTCGTTGCGGGCGCGCTCCTTCTCCTGCTGGCCGCCTGCGCCACCACGCCCAGCGGCCCCGGTCCTGCCTCCGAAGCCCGCGCCGAAAGGCTGCTGCGCCAGGGCAACCTCGTCGAGGCCGCGCGCATGTACGAGGAGCTGGCGACCAACAACCCGCCACCGGCGCGCGACGGATTCGCGCTGAGCGCGGCGCGCGCCTGGCTCGATGCCGATCGTCCGGACGACGCGCAGCGCGCATTGGGCATCGCCAGCGTGCAGCTGCCGGACCAGCAGCGCTTCGAGCGCGAGCTGCTCGCCATCGAGATTGCCGCGGCGCGCGGCCAGTACCGCCTCGCCTTCCAGCAGGCCTCGCAGCTCGCCGAGCCGCCGCGGCGCGAGGATGCCATCCGCCTGTTCTACCTGCGCCAGCAGGTGGCGCTGCGCGCCGGCGAGGCCGGCGCCGCGGTGCAGGCCGGCATCGCGCGCGAGCGCGCGGCCGTCGACGAGAACGGCCGCATGCGCGCGCGCCGCGACCTGCTCACCGACCTGCGCGCCGCCATCGACCGCGGCCTGCGCATCGATCCGGCCGCCAGCCGCGATGCGCTGGAGCGCGGCTGGCTCGAGATCGCGCAGGTCGCCTCCACCGCGGGCCGCAGCCCGCTGTCCGCCCGCGCGATGGTGGACCGGTGGCGGCAGCGCTTCCCCGGACATCCCGCCGCCACCATCGTCGACAGCGAGATCCTCGATCCGGCCGCGCGCGGCGGTGACGGCGGCGCGGCACTGGGCCGCGTGACCGGGCCGGTGGCGCTGCTGCTGCCCCTGTCCAATCCCGCCTATGCCGCAG
>QGUX01000182.1 GCA_003242275.1 Pseudomonadota bacterium
CGCAGCTCTTCCTGCTGCGTGGCGTTGACGAGCATTCGTTTCATGAATTCCACTCAGAAAATGGGGAGTGGCAGGCCGGAAGGCCGCGCGCGCGAAGACCGGCGCGGGTTGGAGCCTGTGGAGGCAGAAGGCCGCCTCGAGCTGGACCAGGAGGCTGGCCAGAAGGCGCTGGATTGTCTGGTGCAAGGTCTTCAAGTGAAACCGCGCTCCCGTCTCTGACTACGAAAGCGCTTCGCAATCCTTTGTACTGCTGCCGACCTTGTGGGCCTGCGGCTCACCCGTTTCGGGGAACCCTTGGGGCCCTCGGTCTGCCACGATGCTGCGGCGTAGCCGCAAAGTTCCGTGCCGCTCGTTGAGGTGGGGCGCCAGGCAGACGCCGTCATCCGCCCGGTGGGGGCACGTGGCGCGGAGTATAATGCAAGGTGCTTGAAAAACAAGGCTTTAGCCTTGAACGGAACGAAAAATGGACGAATCTTCACGCCGCCGCGCCGGCAATGAGCCTGCCGGTCCGGGTGCGGACGGGGGCGTGGACGAGGCGTCCACGGCCGCATCCGGCGCCCCGCGCACGGCCGTGCGGCACGAAACCGTGGGCAGCGAGGATGCGGGCTCGCGGGTGGACAAGGTCCTGATGCGGCTGCTGCCCGGCGTGCCGCGCACCCGCATCCTCAGGCTGCTGCGACGGGGCGAGGTGCGCCTGAACGGCCGGCGCACCGGCGGGGAGGCGCGCGTGGCCGAAGGTGACGTGCTGCGCATTCCGCCGGTGTTGCTGGAGGCGCCGCCGGACACAGTCAGTCCACGCGCTTCGGCGCAGCTCATCCGGCAGGTCGAGGCGGCCATCCTGCTCGAGGACCCGCGCATCCTGGTGGTGAACAAGCCGGCCGGCGTGGCGGTGCATGGCGGCAGCGGCGTTTCGGCCGGCGTGATCGAGGCGCTGCGCGCCTCGCGTCCCGAGGAGACGCTGGAGCTGGTGCACCGGCTCGACCGCGACACCAGCGGCTGCCTCATCATCGCGCGCCGCCGGTCCACGCTCAGGAGCCTGCACGCGCTGCTGCGCGAGGACACGTCCGGGGCCAGGGAGGGCTTCGACAAGCGCTACCTCGTGCTGGTGCGCGGCAAGTGGGAGCTGGGAAAGAAGCGCATCGACGCCCCGCTGGCCACGCACACGCGCGTGGGGGGCGAGCGCACGGTGAAGGTGGCGGCCAGTGGCAAGCCGGCCGCGAGCGAGTTCAGCGTGGTGCAGTTCTTCGGCAACCTCGCCACGCTGCTCGAGGTGCGCCTGCTCACCGGCCGCACGCACCAGATCCGCGTGCATGCCGCCTATGCGGGGCATCCTGTGGCGGGCGATGAAAAGTACGGCGACGCAGCCTTCAACCGGCAGCTGCAGGCCTTCGGGCTGCGCCGGCTGTTCCTGCATGCACACAGCATCAGCTTCGAGGATCCGGACCGGCGCGTGACCGTCAGCGTCAGTGCGCCGCTGCCCGAGGAGCTGCGCGCCGTGCTCGATCGGCTTTCCAGCGGCGCCGGAAAGATGCGCGCCACCGTGAGCACCGGTTCGCGCGCGGTGATCGCGGCGTCCACGTCGCGCACCGAAGGCGCGCGCGCGGGCGTCAGACCACCACGCCCATCCGGCGCAGCGCCTCGCAAAGCCAGATCAGCGGCAGGCCGACCAGCGCCGTCGGGTCGCGCGTCTCGATCGCGCGGAAGAGGGTCACGCCGAGGCCCTCGCACCTGAAGCCGCCGGCGCAGTCGAACGCCGGCTCGCGGTCGATGTAGTGCTCCACGTCGGCGGCGGTGAGTTCGCGGAAGTGCACCCGCGTGGTGTCCACGTGCGTGGACTCCTCCGCGCCCCGGCGCACGCACACGGCCGTGTCGAAGCAGGCGATGCGTCCGGACATGGCCAGCAACTGCCGGCGGCAGGTGGTGCGGTCGCCGGGCTTGTGCAGCACCGTGGCTCCGCCGAGTTCGAGGCTGGCCACCTGGTCGCTCCCCACCACGATGGCATCCGGGTGCTGCAATGCAATCGAGGCGGCCTTGGCGCGGGCCAGGCGCAGGGCGCGCTGCCGCGGTGCCTCGCCGGGTCGTTCCGACTCGTCCACGGGCGGTGCCACCGCGGTGAAGGCGAGCCCCAGCCGTCCGAGCAGCGCGCGGCGGTACGGGGAGGTGGAAGCGAGCACGATCGGGGGCTGCAAATCGGTCATGAGCCTAGTCGGGACAGGAACTTGCGCCCCCAAGGGGGGCTACCTATGATACGCGCCCCATGCCCGAGGACGGCCTTGTCGAGAGCAACGTCGCGGTGCTGGCCGACGAAGGTCGGCAGGTCGAACTGGCCGTCCCGGTGACGCGCCTCACGCGACTTGCCGAAATGCTGGCCAGCAGCGACGGCACGGTGACCGGCAGCGTCGCGCTCGCGCGCGAGGAAGGCCGCGCCGTCGCGGACGTGCGCTTCGCGGCCACGCTGACGGTGACCTGCCAGCGTTGCCTCGCGCCGATGCCGCTCGAGCTCGCAGGCGGCTCGCGCGTCGTGCTGCTGGAGAGGGAAGAGGACGCGGCCGGCGTGCCGCAGGAGTTCGAAACCACGCTGGCGCCCAATGGCCGCCTGCCGCTGGCCGGGCTCATCGAGGAGGAATTGTTGCTGGCGCTGCCCGCGGCGCCACGTCATGCGGCAGGGCAGTGCCCGGCGGCGTGGCCCGTGATGCGGGAGGAAGACGCCGCACCGGAAGTGCAGCGGCCGTTCGCGCAACTGGGCGAACTGCTGGCCGGCCGGTCGAAACACTGAGGATTTGACGGAGAAGTACCCATGCCAGTCCAGAAGAGTCGCAAGACTCCCTCCAAGCGCGGAATGCACCGCTCGCACGACCACGTGGCCACGCCGGCGCTGTCCATCGATCCGCAGTCGGGCGAGACCCACCTGCGCCACCGCATCACCCCGGATGGGTTCTACCGCGGCAAGCGCGTGATCGAAGCGCCGGCCGACGACGACCAGGACTGATCCCGTAACGGCCGCCCTGGGCGGCCGCGTTCCGTTCACGCGAACGGGGTGCGGCGTCGCTGCGGCCTGCCCGCCATGTACGCGCGAATCATCGGCACCGGGTCCTATCTTCCCGAGAAGGTGGTGCACAACACCGACCTCGAGAAGATCATGGACACCTCGGACGAATGGATCCGGGAGCGCACCGGCATCGAGCGGCGCCACTACGCCGCCGAGGGCGAGACCACCGTCGACATGGCCGAACACGCCGCCAGGCGCGCCATCGCCGCCGCCGGGCTCGAACCGGGCGAGATCGACCTGATCGTCTTCGCCACCGCCACGCCCGACCTGGTCTTTCCCAACTGCGGCACGCTGCTGCAGGCCCGGCTCGGGTGCCTGGGCGTGCCGGCATTCAGCATCGAGGCGGCCTGCAGCGGCTTCATCTATGCACTGTCCATCGCCGAGAAGTTCGTGCGCACCGGCTCCGCGCAGCGGGCGCTGGTGGTGGGCGCGGAGACGCTGACCCGCATCACCGACTTTTCCGACCGCACCACCGCCGTGCTGTTCGCCGACGGCGCCGGCGCGGTGGTGCTGGCGCCCTCGGAGGAGGCGGGCATCCTGTCCACGCACCTGCACTCCGACGGCAGCTACGAGAAGCTGCTGTACTGCACCGGTGGCGTGTCGCGCGGCTTCCTGCCCGAGGCCAACGGCCGCGCCGTGATCCGCATGGCCGGCCGCGAGACCTTCAAGGTGGCGGTGAACATGCTCGGCGCCTCGGTGGACGAGGTGCTGGAGAAGAACGGCCTGCCCAAGTCCGCCATCGACTGGCTGGTGCCGCACCAGGCCAACATCCGCATCATCCAGGCCGTGGCGAAGAAGCTCGACCTGCCGATGGAGCGCGTGATCGTCACCGTCAACGAGCACGGCAACACCTCGGCGGCCTCGGTGCCGCTGGCGCTGGACACCGGCGTGCGCGACGGCCGCATCAGGAAGGGTGACATGCTGCTGCTGGAGGCCTTCGGCGGCGGCTTCACCTGGGGCTCGGCGCTGGTCCGTTTCTAGCCGCACTCCGCCAGCCGCACGTCAGTGCGGCAGCGCCGCCACCAGCTCCCGCACGCCCAGCGCGATGAAGGCCAGCGCGCACAGCGCCAGCGCGAGGTTGGTGTGCGCGCGGTTGGCCCACTCGCGCGGGATCGACCGGCCATTGAGCAGTCCCAGCAGTGTCACCGCCAGGAAGGGCATGAACAGCGCGCCGAGCACGCCATAGGCCGCGATCAGGCCGATGGGCCGCTCGAGCAGCAACAGCAGCATCGGCGGGAAGGTCAGCCACAGCACGTAGAACCGGAAGTAGCGTCCGCCGGTACGCGTGTCGGCATGGCCCTGCGGCAGGCCGGAAAGGCTCCCCCAGAAATCGGCGAACATCAGCGATACGCCGTTCCACACCCCCAGCAGCGAGGAGAAGGCCGCGGCCCAGAAGCCGACCAGGAAGGCCGTGCCGATGACCTCGCCGTATTCCTCCTGCAGCACCTCGTGCAGGTCGAGCAGTCCCGCGTCGCCGGCGGACAGCGCCACGCCCGCGGCGCGCACCACTTCCGCGCCGACGATCATCATCGCGATCACGAAGATGCCGGTGAGCACGTAGGCGGCGGTATTGTCGATGCGCATCACGCGCATCCACCTGCGCTCGTGCCAGCCCTTCTCGCGCAGCCAGTAGCCGTAGGCGGCCAGCGTGATGGTGCCGCCGACGCCGCCGGCCAGTGCCAGCGTGTACATCACGCCGCCCGCGCCACCGGGAATGCGCGGCACCAGTCCGGCGAGCGCCTCGCCGAGGTTCGGGGCCGCGACCACGGCCATGCCCACCACGGTGAGGAACATCAGTCCCACCAGCACCGCGCTGATGCGCTCGAACAGCAGGTAGCGGCCGAACCACACCATCACGAAGCCGGCCAGTCCCATCAGCACGGCCCAGGTGGTCAGCGACAGGCCAGGGAACAGCACCGCCAGCGGCATCGCCGAGGAGGACATGGCCGTGGCGCCGTACACCAGTCCCCACAGCATGATGTAGGGACCGAAGTACCAGGTGGTCCAGCGTCCCAGGCTGCGCCAGCCGGTGAAGATGGTGTTGCCGGTGGCCAGGCAGTAGCGGCCGGCGCCTTCCACCAGGATGATCTTCATCACCACGCCGGCCACGACGGCCCACAGCAGCCCATAGCCGTAGCGGGAGCCGGCGACCAGCGTGGCCACCATGTCGGCCGCGCCCACGCCGGTGGCGGCCACCACCAGCCCCGGGCCGATGATGCGCCAGCGCACCGGCTGCGCGGCTTCGCGCTGCTGCGGTTGTCCGGCCACGGCGGATGCGGCGCGGTTACGAGATGACCACCGCGGTACCGCTGGCCATCGCCATCAGCCCGCCGTTGCCCGAGCCGAGCACCTCGTAGTCGAGGTCGCGCTCGCTGGCGAAGATGTCCTTGAACAGGTGGGCGCCGAGGATGGCCTCACCGGTGACGATGCCGCAGTCCTGCATGGTCCTGCGGCCCTCGATGGAGGGCGTGGTGGTGACGATCATGGATCCGGCTTGTCCCCGTGGTTGTATTGTCGTGAGCGGGCGCCGGCATCCCGGGGGCCCGTGGTCTCCTGCGTTTATACCGCAGCGGGATCGCGCGCCCGCAGACGCTTCCTTCACCGGCGCCGGGGCGGGTGGGGCTCAGCCGCGGCGGAACAGCGGGCGGATGAGCCGCCGGTACGCCAGTGCCAGTCCGGTGTAGACGAGGAAACAGGCGGCCAGCGAGGCCAGTCCCGCGATGGTCTGGCCGATCACGCCGTACTGCTCGCCGGTGTGCACGAAGCGGAACCAGGTGCGGGCCCGCTGGCCCGGGGATTGCGGTGCGGCCGCGGTGGCACCGGAGTCGGACATCACGCGCGCATCGGCGGTGGAAAGCTGCAGCGTGCGGCGGGGAGGGCGGCGCCCGCTCGAGCGCAATTCCACCTGCACGTCCACGTGATCACCGCGCACGGCCACGGGCAGGGTGATGCGCTGCCAGTCAGGCACCGCGGCAGCGGCCGCGTCGAAGAGCTGCTGCAGGCTGGCGCGCACCTCGGGCGCCGGCGCGGCGGCCGGACCATCGGCCACCGCCGCGACACTGCCGCCGCCGCGGCCTTCGCCTCCGTCCCGCGGTGCGCGCTGGACCGGCACCTCGCCACCGCGTGCACCGGCGCCGGCGGGACCAGCCGGTGGACCCCCACGTCCCGGCGGCTGCTCGCCGAAGGCCGCGTACACGAGATTGCTCGCCCAGGGAAAGGAGATCACCGCGCCCGACACGGCGATCAGGAACAGCGGCACCAGCATCCAGATGCCGAACACGTGGTGCCAGTTGAAGTCGCGCACCTTGGCATTGACGTACCTGCGCTGGAACAGCAGCAGGCCGCGCACCGTGCGCCAGCGCCACACCGCGGGCAGCCACAGGTACAGGCCGCTGGCGATGATGAACACGAACAGCAGGTTGCTGTAGTCGATCAGCGTGGCGCCGACGCCGCTGGTGCTGCCGCCCAGCCAGCGATGCCAGCTCTTCATCTTCGACATGAAGCCGCGGGTGCCCGCCGCGGCATCCTCGATGGCGCGACCGCTGTACGGATCGAGCAGCGCCGCGGTCTGCCGCCCCGCGCTCACCGACACCGGCGCCCCGGCATCGGCGTCGATGACCAGTGACAGCCGGTCGTTGCCCGGCGCGGCCGAGAGGGCCGCGGCGGCCAGTTCGTCGACGGTCAGCCGGGCCTGGCCGGGGGTGGGGGCGACGTGGTTGCGGCGCGCCGCCGCCTCGGTCATCTGCCGCTCGTAGGTGAGCATCACCCCGGTGGCGGACATGATCAGGATGAACACGCCGGCGAGGACGCCCGAGGTGAGGTGCATCCAGAAGAGGACCTTGCGGAACAGCGATCCGGGGATGGGGCTCATGCGGGAGGGGATCCGGTTCTGGTTGTTGTCGCAAATGATAATAAAACTCATTTGTTTCCGGCAAAGCCGGTGACCGTCTTCTTCAGCCCCCAAAAGAAAAACGCCGCGCAGGGCGCGGCGTCTTTCCATCGAAGTTGAAGCTTGCGCTTACTTCGAAACCGAACGCTGGAACATCCGGTCGATCTTGGCGTTCAGGTCGTTCACGCCGGTCTGCGCAGCCTGGGCGGCAGCCAGGGCCTGGTTCGCCGTGTTCTGCGCGGCGTCGGCCTTGGACGAAGCAGCCTGAGCGGCGGAAGCGGCATTCGCAGCGGTACGATCGGCCTTCAGAGCGGCCACATCAGAGGACAGCGTGCCCACCTGGCTCTTCAGGCTGTCGATGTCCGCCTGCAGCGGCTTCAGGTCCGTGCAACCCGCCAG
>QGUX01000183.1 GCA_003242275.1 Pseudomonadota bacterium
TCCGAGCGACACACACTGCAACACGAGGGGGTTGTGCGGCAGCGCCAGATGTTAGTAAGGGACGGAATAGACGTTGGGGGCGTCGGACGCGCCACCCCCCCCCCCCCCCCCCGCGCCGCCATCCGCATCCACGGCGCCCGCCAGAACAACCTGAAGAACCTCGACCTCGACCTGCCGCTGGGAGAACTGACGGTGATCACCGGCGTATCGGGCTCAGGCAAGTCCTCGCTGGCCTTCGACACGCTGTATGCCGAGGGCCAGCGTCGCTACGTGGAAACCTTCAGTCCCTATGCGCGCCAGTTCCTCGACCGCATGGACCGCCCGCAGGTGGACCGGATCGAGGGCATTCCGCCGGCCATCGCCATCGACCAGACCAATCCGGTGCGCACCTCGCGCTCCACGGTGGGCACGATGACCGAGATCAACGACCACCTGAAGCTGCTGTACGCGCGCGCGGCGAAGCTGTACTGCCGTGGCTGCGGCCGGGAGGTGCGGCGTGACACGCCGGCGTCCATCCTCGAGGCACTGCGCGAGCGCACCGCGGCGCTGGGCGACCCTCGCCTGCTGGTGGGTTTCGAGGTGGCACGGCCGGCGAACCTGCCCGAGAAGGAACTGCGCGCGCTGCTGGAATCGCAGGGCTACGTGCGCATCCTCGAACCGGAAGGGAGGGGCAGGGCGCAGCACGCCAGGCTGACGGTGATCCAGGACCGCTTCCGCCTCGGCAATGCCGACACGGGCCGCGTCGGCGAGGCGCTCGAAGCCTCGCTGCGCGGCGGCCGTGGCCATGTGGTGGTGCATGCGCTGGACGAGGCGGGCGCGACACGCGCGACGTGGCGCTTCTCGGCCAGGCTGCACTGTGCCGACTGCGACATCGACTACCAGGATCCGCTGCCCAGCCACTTCTCGTTCAACTCGCCGCTGGGGGCGTGCGACACCTGCCGCGGCTTCGGGCGCGTGATCGGGGTGGACTACGACCTGGTGATCCCCGACCAGGGCAAGACGCTGGGCGAGGGCGCGATCAAGCCTTGGCAGACGGCCACCGGCAAGGAATGCCAGGACGACATGGAGAAGCACGCGCGCGGCGCCGGCATTCCCATGGACGTTCCCTGGCGCGACCTCACCGACGAGCAGAAGCGCTGGGTCATCGAGGGCGATGGAAAGAAGGGCCGCCACCACTGGTATGGCATCAAGGGCTATTTCGACTGGCTGGAGAGCAAGGCCTACAAGATGCACGTGCGAGTGCTGCTGTCCCGCTACCGCAGCTACACCGAGTGCCCGGCCTGCCGGGGCGCCAGGCTCAAGCCCGAGTCGCTGCTGTGGCGGCTGGGGCCCTACGACATGCACGCGCTGGCGCAGCTGCCGGTGTCCCGCGCGCACGAATTCTTCGAGCAGTTCACGCTGCCGCCGCCGCTGGATGAAGCAGACACGCTGCTGCTCGACGAGATCCGCGCGCGGCTGGGCTACCTGTGCGAGGTCGGCCTGGGCTACCTCACCCTCGACCGCCAGTCGCGCACGCTGTCCGGCGGCGAGGTGCAGCGGATCAACCTGACCACGGCGCTGGGCACCTCGCTGGTGAACACGCTGTTCGTGCTGGACGAACCCTCCATCGGCCTGCATCCGCGCGACATGGGACGCGTGATCGGCGTGATGCAGAAGCTGCGCGATGCCGGCAACACGCTGGTGGTGGTCGAGCACGACCCGCAGATCATGTTCGAGGCCGACCGGCTGATCGACATGGGACCCGGCGCTGGCGAGCACGGCGGGCGCATCCTGTACAACGGCCCGCCGGCCGGCGTCATGCAGGTGAAGGAATCATTGACGGGCGCGTACCTGTCCGGCCGACGGCGCATCGAGGAGGGTGCCGCACCCGCGGCCGTGGGCACCACCATGCCCGCGGGCATGCTGAGGCTCGAGGGCGCCACGCTGCACAACGTGCACGACGTGACCTTCGAGGTGCCGCTGGGCAGGCTGGTCTGCGTCACCGGCGTGTCCGGCTCGGGCAAGAGCACGCTGGTGACGGAGCTGCTCTACCCCGCCCTGCAGCGCGCCTTCGGCAAGCCGGTGGAATCGGCCGGCAGCTGGCGCAGGCTTTCGGGCCACGAGAAGCTGACCGGCGTGACGCTGGTGGACCAGTCGCCCATCGGCCGCACCACGCGCTCGAACCCGGCCAGCTTCGTCGGCGCCTTCGATCCCATCCGCAACCTGTTCGCGAAGCTGCCGGAGGCCAGGGCCCGCGGCTACACGCCCGGCACGTTCAGCTTCAACTCCGGCAACGGCCGCTGCCCGGACTGCGGTGGCAACGGTTTCGAGCACGTGGAGATGCAGCTGCTGGCCGATGTGTACCTGCGCTGCGCCACCTGCAATGGCCGGCGCTACCGCGACGAGGTGCTGGAACTGACCATCGAGGGCGCCGACGGGCGCCGCGCCGACATCGCCACCGTGCTCGACATGACGGTGTCGGAAGCAGTGGTCTTCTTCGCCCACCATCCCGAGGTGCTCGCACGGCTGGCGCCGCTGGACGACGTGGGCCTGTCCTACCTGAAGCTGGGCCAGCCGGTGCCGACGCTGTCCGGCGGCGAGGCGCAGCGGCTGAAGCTGGCGGCGCACCTGGCCGACACCTCGAAGGCCGCCGGGCAGCTGCTGGTCTTCGACGAGCCCACCACCGGCCTGCACTTCGACGACATCGCGAAGCTGATGCGCGCGCTGAAGGCACTCACCGCGCGCGGCGCCTCGCTGCTGGTAATCGAGCACAACCTCGACGTGATCGGCGCCGCCGACTGGCTGGTCGAGCTGGGTCCGGAGGGTGGCGACGGCGGCGGTCGCATCGTCGGCACCGGCACGCCGGCGCAGTTCCGCGCGCACCGCATCGGCCACACCGGCGAGGCGCTGGCCGGCTACACGCTGTCGGCCGAGGCCGTGCGCGATGCCGCGCGCCCGCACCTGCCACCGGCCGAGCCGCCGCAGGCCATCGAGGTGCGCGGCGCGCGCGAGCACAACCTGAAGAACATCGACGCGCGCCTGCCGCACGGCGGCATGACCGTGGTCACCGGCGTGTCGGGCTCGGGCAAGTCCACGCTGGCCTTCGACATCATCTTCGGCGAGGGCCAGCGCCGCTACCTCGAATCATTGAACGCGTATGCGCGCCAGTTCGTGCAGCCCGCCTCGCGCGCCGACTGCGACTCGGTGACCGGCATCCCGCCGGCGGTGGCCATCGAGCAGCGCACCAGCCGCGGCGGCCGCAAGAGCACCGTGGCCACGCTGACCGAGATCCATCCCTTCCTGCGTCTCCTGTTCGTGAAGCTGGGCGTGCAGCACTGTCCGGACTGCGCGCTGCCCATCGAGCCGCTGAGCCCGGAAGCCATCGTGGCGCGCATCATGAAGCAGCACCGCGGCCGCGAGGTGTCGCTGTTCGCGCCGCTGGTCAGCGGCCGCAAGGGCATCTACAACGAGCTGGCGCGCTGGGCGCTGAAGAAGGGCCACGCGCAGTTGCGCGTCGACGGCAAGTTGGTGTCCACCGAGCGCTGGCCCAGGCTGGCGCGCAACAAGGTGCACGACATCGAGCTGCCGCTCGGTGGGCTGCGCATCACGCCGCGTGCGGAAGACGGGCTCCGCGCGCTGGTGGACGCCGGCCTCGAGGCCGGCAAGGGCGTGCTGCTGGTGCAGCCGGAAGGCCGCGGCGAGATGCAGTCGTTCTCCTCGCGCCGCGCCTGCCCCGGTTGCGGCCGTGGTTTCCCCGAGCCCGATCCGCGCCTGTTCGCGTGGAACAGCGCGCGCGGCTGGTGCCCGGATTGCCACGGCACCGGCCTCACCCTGCCCGGCTTCGACGAAGAGCAGACCGGCGAGGAGGAATACTGGCTGGAGGCCGCCGCCGACGCCGGGCCCTGCCGGACCTGCGAAGGTGCGCGGCTGAACCCTGGGGCGCTGGCGGTGAAGTTCCGCGACCGCTCCATCGCCGACCTCACCCGCCTGACCATCGACGAGCTGGCGAAGTTCCTCGCCGGCCTCAAGCTCACGGGTCGAGAGGCCGAGATCGCGCGCGACCTCGTCCCCGAGATCGTCGGGCGGCTCGGCTTCCTCGCACGCGTGGGCCTGGGCTACCTCACGCTCGACCGCTCCGCGCCCACGCTGTCCGGCGGCGAGACGCAGCGCCTGCGCCTGGCCGCACAGCTCGGCTCGAACCTGCGCGGCGTGTGCTACGTGCTCGACGAGCCCACCATCGGCCTGCACCCGCGCGACAACCGGCTGCTGCTCGACGCGCTGGCGGAACTGGGCCGCGGCCGCAACACGCTGGTGGTGGTGGAGCACGACGAGGAGACCATCCGCCGCGCCGACCACGTGCTCGACCTCGGCCCCGGCGCCGGCTCGCGCGGCGGACGCGTGGTCGCCGCCGGCACGATGGAGGAGCTGCTGCGCCACCCCGGATCCATCACCGCGCGCTGCCTGCGCGAGCCCATGCGCCATCCCGCCGAGCCGCACCGGCCGGTGGTGACGCGCGGCCGCCACGCCACGCCGGTGCTGCGCCTCGAAGGCATCAACCTGCACAACCTGCGCGACCTCGACGTGGAGTTCCCGCTCGGGCGGCTGATCGCGCTGACCGGCGTGTCCGGCTCGGGCAAGTCCACGCTGGCGCTGGACGTGCTGCAGCCCGAGCTCGCGCGCGCGCTGTCGCGCAAGGGCAAGGGCGGCAGGCCGCAGCACTGCCAGGCACTGCACGGCATCGAGCACATCGAGCGCGTGCTCGAGGTGGACCAGACGCCCATCGGCAAGACGCCGCGTTCCTGCCCGGCCACCTACGTGGGCTTCTGGGACGCCATCCGCCGCGTATTCGCCGGCACCACCGAGGCCGGCATCCGCGGCTACACCGCCAGCCGCTTCTCCTTCAACACCGCGGAAGGCCGCTGCCCGGCCTGCGAGGGACAGGGCCTGCGCACGGTGGAGATGAACTTCCTGCCCGACGTGAAGGTGCCCTGCGACGTGTGCAAGGGCCAGCGCTTCGATCCCGAGACGCTGTCGGTGCGCTGGCGCGGCAGGAGCATCGGCGACGTGCTGGCGATGAGCGTGGACGAGGCGGTGGAGTTCTTCGCCAGCCACCGCGCCATCCACCACGCGCTGACGCTGCTGCAGGAGGTGGGCCTCGGTTACCTGACGCTGGGCCAGCAGAGCCCGACGCTGTCCGGCGGCGAGGCGCAGCGCATCAAGCTGGTCACCGAGCTGGCGCGACTGAAGCCCACCGACGTGGCGCCGGCGCGCGGCTCGTTCTACATCCTCGACGAGCCCACCGTGGGCCTGCACATGGCCGACGTGGAGCGCCTGGTCGCGGTACTGCACCGGCTGGCCGACGCCGGCAACACCGTGCTGGTGGTGGAACACAACCTGGACGTGGTGGCCGAGGCCGACTGGGTCATCGACCTGGGACCGGAGGCGGGCCCGGCCGGCGGCCGGGTGGTGGTCGCCGGGCCGCCACAGGTTGTAGCCTCGCACCGCGGCTCGCGCACGGGCGCCGAGCTGCGCCGGTTCCTGGAGCAACGCCATGTCGCATGAGATCGTGTGCTGGAAATGCGGCAGCTCGCTGGCCGCGCTGTCGCTGCCCTTCGGCCGCGGCGACCGCTGCAAGACCTGCGGCGTGGACCTGCACGTGTGCAGGTTGTGCGCGAACTACGATCCGCGCGCATACCAGCAGTGCCGCGAACAGAACGTGGAGGAAGTGCGCGACAAGGAGCGCGCCAACTTCTGCGATTACTTCAGGCCCGTGGCCGGTGCGTTCAGGGGCGGCGCGGCGCTGTCCGCCGCGGAGGCGGCGCGCGCGGAGCTGGAGAAGCTGTTCGGCAAGTAGCGCAACAAGTAGCGCAACGGGACGGCCCGCCGCTGCCGCAAGGGCGTGATCAGCCGCCCGCGAGGCGGCTCAGCAGGCGCGAGAAGCGGCTGCCGCGCGAGGGCTTCTTCGCTTCCGGCTTGCGCGCGGCGGAGTCGTTGATGATCTCGCGGCCATTGTCCTCCAGCGACAGCGTCGAGGCGCCGAGGATCTCGAGCGTGGACTCGAGCACCTCGGGACCACCCACGCCGGCATTGACGGTCCGGCCCTGCGGAACCGGCGGCGGACGCCGGCGCGCGACCACGCGCTTGCCCACCGGACGGCCCCTCGGCGTGCCCGGAGGCGCATCCGGCTGCGGCGCGGTGGAACCATTCTGCTTCTGCGCGGCACGGGGCGCGGCAGGTGCCATGCCGTTGCCATTGGGGCTGCCGTTGCGGCGCGCAGCATCGTCGAGGTCGCGCTTCGCCGGCGGCGGACGATCGTCGGCGAGCAGCTCGAAGCCCTGCATCTCCTCGCGCACCAGCTCCTTCTCGGTGGTCTTCCGCGGTTCGCTGGAGGAGGCGGAGGCGGACTGGCCGCCCCCCTTGGCGCGGTCGCGCTCCTTCTGCGACACCGGCACCACCGCCACCGCGCGGTAGTCGGAGCGCACGTAGTTGGCCACCTGCGTGGCCGAATTCGGGTCGCTGAAGAAGCCCAGCCGCAGGCCGTACCACTTGCGGCCCTGGCGGTTGCCTTCGACGTTGTACAGCGTGTACGCGTCGAAGATGGCCAGGTGCGGCAGCGACGACACGTCGATGGGCGACACCGACCACACCAGCTGCACCGCGAAGCACGGCGGCGCATTGTTCTGGCGGTCGATCCTGATGTCGGTGAGGGTCTGCGTGTCCTCGGGCGTGATCAGGCGCACCTCGGGCTCGTTCTCCAGGCCCTCGAAGGGATTCTTCAGCGGCGGCAGGTCGGGCTCGGAGGGGGCGCGCGCCTGCGCGGGCGCCGGCGTCTCGAGCAGGCTCAGCGTGTCGGAGGCGGACAGTTCCGCGGCGGGGCTGCGGGCAGCGGGCGCGGCGGCCTTTGCGGGAGCCGCCGGCTGCGCGGTCGGCACGCTGGCGGCAAGGCCGTCGGGCACCCGCATCTGCACGGTCGAATCCTGGCCGTCCTTCGACTCGGACAGCTGCGCCAGCACATCGCGCACGTTCGACATGGTGTCGAGGGGCGCGGCGGCGGGACGCGCGGCCGCGGAAGGCGCCGCGGCGCCACCGCGGGCGGCGGCCGGTGCCAGCTTCGCCACCTTCGCGGCAGGCGCCGGCGCGGGACGCGCCACGCCCGCCGGCGCCGCGGCGGGCCGTGCCGCTGCGGCCAGGCGCACGGGCGCCTGGGGTGCCGCCGTGCCCGTGGCGGCGGAAACCGCCGCAACGGGCGCCGCCGCCGGGGCAGCAGCGGGTGCCGCGGCCGGAGAGGCGGGGGGCTGGGCGGGGGCAGGGGGCGGGGTCTGTGCGGGCTTCACGGCCACCACGCTGCCCCG
>QGUX01000184.1 GCA_003242275.1 Pseudomonadota bacterium
GTCGGGGGCGGGCCGGGTGGGCAGCACTTCCACGTCGGCGGCGCCCAGCGCCTTCAACTGCGGCACCTGTTCCGTGCGACGCGAGAACGCCACCACTTCGTAGCCGCGGCTGGCCAGCATGTCGATGGCCAGCATGCCCACTCCGCCACTGGCGCCGGTGACGGCGACCGGTCCCTGCCCGGGGGCGAGGCCGTTGTGCTCGAGCTGCGTGATGGCCAGCGCCGCGGCGAAGCCGGCGGTGCCCACGATCATCGCCTCGCGCATGCCCAGCCCCGGCGGCAGCGGCACCACCGCATCGGCCGGAACGCGCGCGATTTCCGCATAGCCCCCGTCGCGGGTTTCCGACAGGCCGCAGCCGGTGACCAGCACCTGCTCACCCGGCTTGACCTCGGGCGCCGAAGACTCGATCACCACGCCGGCGAGATCCACGCCGCCCACCAGCGGGAAGCGCCGGAGGATGCGGCCGCGGCCGGTGCCGGCCAGCGCATCCTTGTAGTTGATGTCCGACCAGTGGACCCGGATGGTGACTTCGCCCGGCGACAGGTCGGCCGGCGTCAGCGCCTCGATGCCGGCGCGGTCGGCGTGGATGCGGAATGCCCTGAATCGCTGCATGCGCCCAGTTTAAGATCGAAGGCCATGAAGCACAGCACCCGGTTTGCATTCCTGTCCGTCATCCTCCTGGCCATGCCGCTGGCGGCCTCGCAGGCCGCGGCACCCGCCCGCATCGAACAGGGCAACCTCATCTTCGACGGCATTCCCGTCGAGGAGGTGATGGCGGAGGCCGAGCTGCCGCTGGTGCTGGAATCGCGCTCGGCCTCCTTCGTCGACTGGCTGGCCGACGGCAGCATGGTGATCGCCACCCGCTTCGGCAACACCACGCAGCTGCATCGGGTGCGCGCGCCGCTGGCCATGCGCGAGCAGTTCACCTTCAAGTCCGAACCGGTCACCGCCGCGGTCGCGCATCCCTATGACGCGAACCGCCTGCTGTTCCTGAAGGACGAGGGCGGCAACGAGCGCCTGCAGATCTGGCTGCGCGACATGGAAAGCGGCGAGGAGCGCCTGCTCACCGACGGCCGCTCGCGCCATGGCCAGCCGGTGTTCGCGCGCGACGGCCGCCGCGTCGCCTTCCACGGCAATGCCCGCGACGGCGCCAGCAACGACCTCTACCTCGCCGACATCGATTCCCCGGCCGCGCCGCGCCTGCTGCTGGCCGGCGGCAGCGATGCCCTGTACGTGCAGGACTGGTCGCTGACCGACCGCCAGGTGGCGGTGATCCGTTACCGCTCCATCACCGACAGCGAGCTGTTCCTGCTCGACGTGGACACCGGCGAGCAGGTGCGGGTGGAGCCGGCGGTGGCGTTCAACGGCGCCAACGGCAATGGCAACGGCAATGGCCGCCGCCGCAATGGCGCCGCACCCGCCACGGTGTCGGTGGCGCAGGCACGCTTCGCGCACGACGGGCGCGGGCTGTTCTACATCTCCGACCGGGGCGGGGAATTCCCCGGCCTGCACTACTACGACGTCTACACGCGCGAGGTGCGCGACCTCACGCCGGGCACCAACTGGGACGTGGAGCGCTTCGATCTCTCGCGCGACGGCCGCTTCGTCGCGTACACGCGCAACGAGGGCGGCGTCGACCGCCTCGTGCTGCACGATCTCGGGCTCAAGGCCGATGTGCTGCTGCCCGCGCTGCCGCCCAATGCGGTGATCTCCAGCCTGCGCTTCGACAAGGACAGCCGCCGCCTCGCCGTCTCGCTCGAGACCGCGGTCTCGCCCGAGGACGTGTACGTCTACGAGCTCGATACCTCCGCCGGCGCCACCGTGCCGCCCACGGCCACGCTGGTGCGCTGGACGCAGAGCGAGACCGGGCCCCTCGATCCGGCGAAGTTCGCCGCCGCGCAGCTCGTGCACTTCCCCACCTGGGACCAGGTCGGCAACCGGCCGCGCATGATCCCCGCCTTCGTGTACCGCCCGCAGGGGCCCGGCCCGCATCCGGTGATCATCGACATCCACGGTGGCCCGGAATCGCAGCACCGCCCGGGCTGGAGCAGCTTCCGCCAGTACCTCGTCGGCGAGCTGGGATTCGCCGTGGTGGCGCCGAACGTGCGCGGCTCATCCGGCTACGGGCGCAGCTACCTCTCGCTCGACGACGGCCTGCTGCGCGAGGATGCGGTGCGCGACATCGGCGCGCTGCTGGTATGGATCGGCCTGCAGCCCGACCTCGACAGGAACCGCGTGGTGGTCGCCGGCGGCTCCTACGGTGGCTACATGGCGCTGGCCTCGATGGTCCACTACAGCGACCGCCTCGCCGGCGGCATCGACACCGTCGGCATCAGCAACTTCGTCACCTTCCTCACCAACACCTCGGATTACCGCCGCGACCTGCGCCGCGCCGAATACGGCGACGAGCGCGACCCGCGCATGCGCGCGCACCTGCAGGCGATCTCGCCGCTGACCAACGCGGCCCAGATCAGGAAGCCATTGCTGATCGTGCAGGGCCTGAACGACCCGCGCGTGCCGGCCAGCGAATCCGAACAGATGATGGCGATGGTGCGGGCCCGCGGCGGGGAGGTGTGGTACCTCGCGGCCAGGGACGAGGGCCACGGGTTCCGCAAGAAGGCCAACAGCGACGTCTATCGCGCCACCATGGTGGCCTTCCTGAAAAGGCTGGCGGGCATGAACCCCGCCAGCGGAGCGGCGCGCTGATCAGCGCGCCGCGACGGCCTTGCCGTCCTTCTCCTTCAGCGGCACGGTGTGCAGCGTCGGCGCCTGCTTCGAGAAGTACTCGGCGATGGCCGGGATGTCCTCGGGCTTCAGCATGGTCGCGAACGGCTGCATGATGCCGTTCTTGCGCGTGCCGTTGCGGTAGCTCTCCAGCGCATACGCCAGGTAGTCGGCGTGCTGGCCGGTCAGCGTCGGATAGGCGGGCACGATGCCCACGCCCACGGTGCCATGGCACTGCTTGCAGGTCTCCACCGCCGCCGGCGGGTTGCCCCTGGGCTGCGCGTTCTGGTCGGCCTCCACCGGCTGGCCGGCGAGGTACGCGGCCACGTCCTCGATGTCCTGGTCCGACAGCGAGGCGGCATGCGCGTGCATGGTGCCGTGGCTGCGCTCGCCACTGCGGTAGGCCTTCAGCGCGGTGACGAGGTACTCGGCGTGCTGGCCGCGCAGCTTCGGCACCGAATAAGTGGGATAGACGTTCTTGTACGTCTCGATGCCATGGCAGCCCAGGCAGGTCCAGCCCAGCGTCTTGCCGCGCGCGGGATCGCCCGCTGCCTCGGCAGGTGCTGCCTGGACCATACCCAACACCGCCAGCGCCATCACCGGCGCCGCAGCCCTCAGAATCGAACGCAGGGACATGAACACGACCTCTTCGGAACACTGCGCCCAGGGGCGCAAAAACAGCCGCGAATTCTAACGGTCCGGACGGGAGGATTGCCACGATGATTGCACTGATCCAGCGGGTATCCCGCGCCAGCGTCGCCATCGAGGGGGAGACGGTGGGGGCGATCGAGCGGGGGATACTGGCCCTGGTGGGCGTGGCCGCGGCGGATACCCCGGAAAACGGCGGCCGGCTGCTGGAGAAGGTGCTGAATTACCGCATTTTCCCAGACGATGCCGGCAAGATGAACCTCAGTCTGCGCCAGATCGGCGGCGGCCTGCTGCTGGTCCCGCAGTTCACGCTGCTGGCGGATACCGCCAAGGGCACCCGCCCGGGCTTCTCCCGGGCCGCCCCGCCCGAACGCGCCAGCGCGCTGTTCGCGGACTTGATCCAGCGGGCCGGGGCCGCATATCCCCAGGTGGCCAGCGGGCGTTTCGGCGCCGACATGCAGGTCGAGTTGGTCAACGACGGGCCGGTCACCTTCTGGCTGGAGGTGGCCTGAAGAACCCTTTCGGGCGGCCCATGTCTTATCATTGAGGACTTCACTACACGGCGCCCCCGGCGCCCCAACGGAGCACCACGATGGGTTCAATGAGCATCTGGCACTGGCTGATCGTCCTGGCCGTGGTCATCCTCGTTTTCGGCACCAAGAAGCTCAGCTCGCTGGGCTCCGACGTGGGCGGGGCGATCCGCAACTTCAAGAAGGCGATGAACGAGGGCGAGGCCGAAGGCAAGGAGGTCGCCAAGCAGCTCAAGCAGGCTGTGGGTGGCGACGCGGACTTCAACGAGACCAAGTCCGGAGAGAAGGCCGCCAGCAGCGACGACCGCGTGGCCTGAAGCGGCCGGCCCTGCGTTCCCTGCACGCGCCCCACGGGTGGGGCGCTCCCTGAAAGACCCCGCTGACCCAGGACGATGTTCGGCCTCGATTTCCTCGAGCTGGTGGTGATCTTCATCGTCGCGCTGGTGGTGCTCGGCCCCACGCGGCTGCCCGGCGTCGCCCGCAAGGTGGGCCGCTGGATCGGCAAGGCGCGCGCCATGGCGCGCGATTTCCGCCAGCAGCTGGAGAGCGAGGTGACGCTGGCGGAACTGAACCGCATGACCGAGGAGACCACCCGGCGCGCGCAGCAGCAGGCGCAGGCGGCCGCAACGCCGGCCGCGGGCCCGGAGGCCGGCGCCCCGCAGCAGGACGGCCGGGCGCAGGACAGCGACGGCGCACCGGCCGGATCGGACCCGGCCGCGCCGCAGTCCGGCGACGACACCTATTCCCACGCCCATGCCTACGGCGAACCACCGCCACCATGGAATCCGGGACCCGATGATGCCGCCGGCTCCTCGGCCAGCGCCGCCGATCCGGCCGTGACCGGCGAAGACCGGCACGAACCAGAGCCGGCCGAAGCCGGCAACGACAAGACCAGTACATGAGCGCACGAGTGGACGAAGAAGAGGAGAAGCTTGCCGAGGGCACGCTGATCTCCCATCTCCTCGAGCTGCGCGACCGCATCGTGCGCGCGATGATCGGCGTGCTGCTGCTGTTCATTCCCGCCGTCATCTGGCGCAACGAGCTGTTCTCGGTGCTGGTCGATCCGCTGCTGCGCGAACTGAAGGAAGGGGGCCAGCCCATCGCCACCGGCGTGCTCTCGCCGTTCATCGCGCCGATCAAGCTGGCCTTCTTCACCGCGCTGTTCGTGGCCATGCCCTGGGTGCTCTACCAGGCCTGGGCCTTCGTGGCGCCCGGCCTGTACCGCAAGGAGAAACGCTTCGCGGTGCCGCTGCTGGTGTCCTCGATCGTGCTGTTCTACGTGGGCACGGCGTTCGCGTACTTCGTGGTGTTCCCGGCGGCCTTCCATTTCCTGGGCACGATCGCGCCCGAGGAAATCGCGCAGATGCCCGACATCAACGAGTACGTCACCTTCGCGCTGACCACCTTCTTCGCCTTCGGCGTGGCCTTCGAGATCCCGGTGGTGGTCGTGCTGCTGACGCTGACCGGCCTGGTGTCGGTGGACAAGCTGCGTGTGGCGCGCGGCTACGTGGTGATCGGCGTGTTCGTCGCCGCCGCGGTGCTGACGCCGCCGGACCCGTTGTCGCAGATCCTGATGGCCATCCCGATGTGGCTGCTTTACGAGGGCGGCGTGCTGATGGCGCGGCTGCTCGGACGCGAGAAGAAGGAAGACGCCTGAGGCCCTGCGCCGGCGTCGCGCCGCGGCGATGCCGCCTCGACGGATGTCCCCTGCCGCCCCGTGGCCGGCGTGCGGCTCAGCCGCGCTCCTCGACCAGGTTCTTCAGCCGCGCCAGTGCCCGCTCGCTGGCCATGCGCACGCGCACGAAGTGCGCGTTCCATTCCGGCAGGTCCGGCATGCCCGAGCACAGCAGGCGCACGATGGTGCGGCCATTGACCTCCTCGAGCAGGATGTCGTCGGCCACCGCGCCGTCGAAGGCCGACAGGTCGTCGGGCGGCAGGTAGATCAGGCGCAGCCGGCGCGGCGGATCGAACACGTCGATCATCGCGTGGCGCGTGAGTCCCGGCGCGATCGTCCCGGACCACGTGCCGCCCCTCTGCGGGCGGATGCGCGCATCCTCTCCCAGCCACTGCGGCAACAGCGTGGGACCGCACAACGCCAACCACACGCGCGGTGGTGGCGCGTCGATGTCGATGCGTTGGGCGAAGCCGCGGGTCTTCAGGGGCATGGCGATATTGTGCCAGTTATCCCGCGCACGCGGCATGCACGGTGATTGCCAATCGCCTCTGTCACGGTGTCTATCACCTTCCGGATGCCATTGGGCCCCGGCCGTCTCTTCGCATGACAAGTGCTCATGCAACGAAACCCGCACCCGCCGCTTTGCCCACGCCGGTTCCTCAGGCCGGCGCGCGCGGTTCCCGGCGCAGCGCCATGGTCACCAGTGGCGCCATCGACACCACGATGATGGTGATGGTGACCAGCCCGAAGTTGTCCTTGATGAGCGGGATGTTGCCGATCCAGTAGCCGGCCCACACGAACAGGTTCACCCACGCCACCGCGCCGATGATGTTGTAGGCCTGGAAGCGGCCGTAGTGCATGCGGCCGATGCCGGCGACGAAGGGCGCGAAGGTGCGCACGATGGGCGCGAAGCGCGACAGCACGATGGTCATCGCGCCGTGGCGCGCGAACCAGCCCTCGGTGCGCCGCAGGTATTCCACGTTGATGAAGCGGTAACGGCCGGAGAATGCGCGCGTGCCGATGGCGCGGCCGATGGCGTAGTTGGTGCTGTTGCCCAGCACCGCCGCCAGGGTGAGCAGGAGGGCCAGCCACCACGGCGTCAACGTGCCGCTGGCATCGACGGCGGCCAGCGCACCCAGCGCGAACAGCAGCGAGTCACCCGGCAGGAAGGGCGTCACCACCAGCCCGGTCTCGGCGAAGATCACCAGGAAGATGATGGCGTAGATCCACACGTCGAAGCGCGCCAGCAGCTCGGTCAGGTGCGCATCCAGGTGCAGGATGAAGTCGATCAGGAAGTGCAGCAGCTCCACGCCGGGCCTCGGGTCTGGTGCGCCGGGGTGCGCACGCGGGGGTCGAGTCTAGCCGGCGGCCCGCTGCTGATACAGGTCGTCCTTGTCGGTGTCGGCACCGTCCGGGTCCCCGAAGGGCAGTTGGCCGGTTGCATCGTCGACGAAGGACGCATCCGCGCCGGCGCCGCCGGCCGGTTCCGCGTCGCCGGATGCGGATGGATCCGCGGCGCCGGCGGCGTCCACGGGCGGTGGCCCGCCGTTGTCGGCGAACAGCCGCTCCATCACCGCCTCGAAGTCCTCGTGCGCCTGCATCGGGGGCAGGCCGCGCGCGAGCAGCTCGCGCTCGAGCGCCTGCTCGACCGCCGCCGAACCCGTGCCGTCCCCCTCGCCCAGCTCGATGCCCCGCCCTGGGCGCGGGCGGCCCCCCGCCCCCAGGCGGGGCGGGCCGCGCAGGCCCCG
>QGUX01000376.1 GCA_003242275.1 Pseudomonadota bacterium
TTGTTGATCTGCTGTGTTTTGTTTTTTTATGTTTTTTCTTTTTTTGTTTTTCACTGGTGCGCCCCCCGCCGAGATCTACCCTCTTCTATTGGCGGGAGCGTGTGGATGGTAGGCGCGCTCGTGCAGCGCGCGGACCGGGGCAGGCACGGGGTCGGCGGCGAGCAGGAGGGCCGGCGCAAGTGCCAGCGGGCCCAGGGCGGCCAGGATCCTGCGCGGCAGTCCTCTTCTCTTTTTCATGGCATGTGCGGGGGTGGTGTCGCCGATTATGGCAGGTCAGCAAAGACCTGATTCGGGCCGGCGCGGCGCCTCCAGCGCGCCTTGGCGCCCTGGCGCCTGTGGGCGAGTCCACACTTGCTGCACTCCCGGGTTCACATAACGTGCCCCAGTGGCTACCCTCAGGGGCCATCCCGGAAAGCCGAAGTGAAACGCACCGACATGGCCCGCTTCGCCTCCGCCCTTGGTCCGATGCTGCTGGGAGCCGTGATGCTGCTGGCTGCGATGCCGGCGCGCGCCTCCACCGAGGCCATTCCCTTCCCGGCCGAGCTGCGCAAGGACGTGGATTTCTGGATCCGCGTCTACAGCGAAATCACCACCAGCGAAGGCTTCCTGCACGATGCCGACGACCTGTCCATCGTGTACCGCAAGCTCGAGTTCGCGCCGGACATCGACCCGCGCCAGCGCCGCGAGGCCGTGGACGAGGAGCGCAAGAAGATCGAATCCATGCTGCTGCGCCTGGCCTCCGGCGCCAGCAACCTGGGTTCCGAGGAGAAGCGCATCCGGGAGGCCTTCGGCAAGGACGCGAATCCGGCGCGCCTGCGCCAGGCGGCCCAGAACGTGCGCTTCCAGCTCGGCCAGGCCGACCGATTCCGCGAGGGACTGGTGCGCTCCGGCATCTGGGAAGGCCACATCGCGCGCACGTTCGCGAAGCTCGGCCTGCCGCCGGAGCTGGCGGCGCTGCCGCACGTGGAATCCTCCTTCGATCCTTCCGCCTACTCCAAGGTGGGCGCGGCCGGCATGTGGCAGTTCATGCCCGGCACCGGCCGGTTGTACCTGCGCATCGACGACGCCGTGGACGAGCGCATGGATCCCTTCCGCGCCACCGAGGCCGCCGCGCAGCTGCTGCAGTTCAACTACAACCTGCTGGGGAGCTGGCCGCTGGCGCTGACCGCCTACAACCATGGCGCCGCCGGCATGCGCCGCGCCCGCGACACCATGGGCACCACCGACATCGTGACCATCGTGCGCGGGTACAAGAGCAGGAGCTTCGGTTTCGCCTCGCGCAACTTCTACGTGTCCTTCCTGGCGGCGCTGACCATCGACCGCGATCCGGAAAAGTACTTTCCCGGCGTCACCAAGCGGCCGGAGATGAAGTTCGCCGAGGTGGAGATGCCCTCCTACATGGCCATCGACGCCGTGCAGAAGGCGCTGGACGTGGAGCGTGCGGTGCTGGCCGAGCTCAATCCCGGCCTGCTGCGCGCGGTCTGGGAAGGGCACCAGTACGTGCCCAAGGGCTATCGCCTGCGCCTGCCGCCCGAAAAGGGCAACCTCACCGCGCAGGAGCTGGCGCAGCGCGTGGATCCCTCGCAGCAGTTCCTGGGCCAGCCGCGGCCGCGCATCTATGTGGTGCGTTCGGGCGATACGCTGACCGGCGTGGCCGCCCGGCACAAGGTGGGCCTGGGCCAGCTCGCCGCACTCAATGGCCTGTCGGACAAGGCCAGGCTGAAGGTGGGCCAGCGCCTGCGCCTGCCCACCGATGCACCGGCGGCGCCCGTGGCTGCGGTGGCGGCCGCCATCGAGGCCGGCGAGCCCGGCGCCCGCGCCACGCCCGCGCCGCGCGCGCCTGCGCCGGAGAAGGTGGCCGAGCGCATCGCCGAGCGTCGCGCCGAGGAGCAGGCCGTGGCCCAGGCCAAGCAGGCCGCCGAGGAGGCCGAGCCGGTGTCGGCCACCGAGGCGCGCGCCGAGGGACCTGCGCTGGCACCCGGTGCACCGGT
>QGUX01000377.1 GCA_003242275.1 Pseudomonadota bacterium
TCAGGAGCATGGGATGGGTGCTCGAAGATGAGGGTGCCGATCGGCGGGTGCTGCGTGGTGTAGAGGCCGAAGGCGTTCAGCGCCACGTCCGGCTCGCGCCAGAGCCGCGCGAACAGCGGCGAGTGCGTCACCAGCCTGCGGAACAGCGCCTCGAAGCGCGGATCATCGGCGCACTTGCTGTAGTCGAACCGCAGCCGCCCGATCAGCCGCCGCACGGCCTTCTCGACCTGCTCGGGCGTCAGCCTGGTGGGCTGCAGCAGCAGCATCTCCAGCAGGTTGCGTTGCTCGGGCGGCAGCGTGCCGTAGTCGAAGTACAGCGCGCTGTTGGCGATGTTCCACGCCAGGATGTCGCAGCGCAGGTTCATCACCACCGCCGGGTTCGGCGTGGAGTGGATCATGCGCAGCACGTCCGCCGGCGCCTCGTCGCGGATGCTCCGGTTCAGCCGTGGCGGACGATGCTGCACCAGCGAGAACAGGAAGGTGCGCTCGTCCTCGGAAAGCCTGAGCGCCTGGCTGACGCGGTCGAGCACGGCATCGGAGACCCGGATGTCGCGGCCCTGCTCCAGCCACGTGTACCAGGAGGCACTGACGCCGGCGAGCGCGGCCACGTCCTCGCGCCGCAGGCCGCCGTTGCGGGAGCGCCGGCTTTCCGGCAAGCCCACGTCCCCGGGCTTCAGCCGCTGCCGGCAGCGGCGCAGGAATTCCGAGCGCTGGACGTCCAGCGGCGTGCGCAGCCGCGCGCGCTGTCGCGCTGGGGCAGGGGTGCCGCCGACGGGCGGGAAGGGCGCCGGCAGGGGATTGAAGGAAGAACGCCCGCCCATGATGGCGCGGCCTCCGGGATGCGCGGTACAGGGAGGCGCATTACTGCCTCATCCCCCCGGGGGCGTCAAGGCAGGGCGGCCTGCACGGGCCGCCGCCAGTTCCTCGGTCGCGATGCGCATGGCGCGATGGGCCGAATCGCTCTGCGGCACGCACATCACCACGCGGATGGTGGGGTAGCCATCGGGAACGTAAGAGGTGTGCTCGAAGGTCAGCTCGCCGAAGCGCGGATGGGTGAAGGTGTGCGGACCGTAGGCGCGCAGCGCGAAGTCCGGCGAGCGCCACAGCTTGCGGAACACCGGCGAGTGCGTCACCAGCCGGTGCAGCAGCGCCTCGAACTTCTGGTCGTGCGGGCAGCGGCTGAAGTCGTAGCGCAGGCGCCCGATCAGCCGGCGCGCCATCGCTTCCTGCGCCGCCGGCGACATGGTGGGCACCGGCCTGATCAGCAGGATCTCCAGCAGGTTGCGCTCGCCGGGAGGAAGCAGGCCGTAGTCGCGGTACAGCACGCTGTTGATGGCGTTCCAGGCCAGCACGTCGCAGCGCAGGTTCATCGCCACCGCCGGCATGGGCAGCGTGTGCAGCATGCGCTCCACGTCGGGCGGGCATTCCGTGAGCATGTGTTCCAGCGGCGGCGGCCGCCGCTGGACCAGCGAGAACAGGTACACGCGCTCGTCCTCGGAAAGCCGCAGCGTGCGGCTGACGCGGTCGAGCACGTCATCGGACACGCGGATGTCGCGACCCTGTTCCAGCCAGGTGTACCAGGAGGCGCTCACCCCGGAGAGAGCGGCCACGTCCTGGCGGCGCAGTCCGCCGCCGCGCGCGCGCGCCTCCCTCGGCAGGCCCACGTGCTCGGGCTCGAGCCGCGCACGGCAGCGACGCAGGAATTCCGAGCGCTGGTGGTCGATGGTCGTGCGCAGGCTGGATCTTTCCCGGGGCCGGCGCATGGTGGGCGACAGTGGAAACGGGTCGCCACCCAGGATGGCGCTTGCCTCGGCATTCATGCCATACCCCCCTTGATGCATTGATTTCTGGTTATGGGTTATCAGGTTAATTCGCTCTCCGTCTTCGTCAAGTGACTGGCAGTACCAGTTTCGTGAAGCGGGCCTTTGACAGCGCCGGCGTTAGTGTATTAGTGTCGTAATAC
>QGUX01000185.1 GCA_003242275.1 Pseudomonadota bacterium
GCCTGCAGCTTGGAATCGGCGTTACCACCCCCCCGATCTCGTCCCCCGGCTTTCGGCTCCAGGGCTTCCCTCCCGGCTTCTGCAGGTACATCGGCGCCCCCATCTCCAGGCTCCATTCCACCCTGCGGCCGTCCGCCTCCTCGACCACGAGCTGGATGTAGCTGTGCGGGTTGCGCCACTGGAACTGGCGCACCGTTCCCCTGAGCTCCAGGCGCTGCGACTGGTCGAAAATCGACGCAGTGTGGTGGGCGGCGGCGAAGGGGCAGCAGAGCGCGAGCAGCGCCGCACACAGGCGCATCGACATGGTAAACCTCCCTGTTCACTGCAACGAATGGTCCCTCTCGTACTCCATTGCCCGGGGTCTGCGCAAGCCGGATCGCACGCAGCAATTGCTGCTCTTGACACATACCAACCGGTCGGTATGCTCAGGCCATGGCGCAACCCACGGGCTTCCATCCCGGTTTCCGGGACACGGCGACGCTGATCGAGGACGCCACCATCGCCCTGGTGCGCCGCCAGGGCTGGGCGGCCACGACGGTGGAGCAGATCTGTCGTACCGCCGGTGTGACAAAAGGCGCGTTCTTTCACCACTTTGGTTCAAAAGAAGAGGTGGGCGTGGCTGCTGCCCGCCGTTGGGGGGAGGTCACCAGCGCCCTGTTCCTGTCGGCCGACTACCGGCACATCGAGGATCCGCTGGAGCGGATCCATGCCTACCTCGACCTGCGGGGGAAGCTGGCCGAAGGCCCGCTGGAGGACATCACCTGCTTCGCCGGCACCACCATCCAGGAAACCTTCGCCACCTCCGACCGCATCCGGGTCGCGGCGGGCCGGACCATCGAAGGGCACCTCGAGCTGCTGGCGGAGGATTTCCGTGCGGCCATCGACCGGTACCGGCCGCGCGAGCCGGTCACGGCGGAGGACCTCGCGCTGTACACGCAGACCGTGCTGCAGGGGGCCTTCGTGCTCGCGAAGGCCCGGAGCAGCACGCAGCCGGTGCACGCCGCGCTGGTACACCTGAAGCGCTATCTGGCGCTGCTGTTCGGCACGCCGGTGCCGGAAGCAGCGTCGCACCCCACAGAGGAGAAGTGATCCATGGTCGCCCGCACCCCGCAGAGCAGCTTCGTCTGGTACGAGCTGATGACTTCCGACGCCAATGCCGCCGCGCGCTTCTACAACGCGGTGGTCGGATGGCGCATCCCGGACCGGCCGGACCCGCAGGTGCAGGGCGGCAACGACTACCGAATGATCGCGCGCAGCGACGGCGGCCAGGCGGGTGGCGTGCTGCAGCTCACGCCGGGCATGCAGGCCGGCGGCGCGCTGCCGTGCTGGCTGATGTACCTCGCGGTGCCCGACGTCGACGTGGCCGTGCGCGCCATCGAAGCCGACGGCGGGCGCAAGCACACGCGCCTGTCGCTGCCCGTGGGCGACATCGCCATGGTCACCGATCCGGCGGGCGTGCCGTTCTACGTGATGCGGCCCGTGCCCCCGCCGGGAAGGCCCGATGCCGCCAGCGACGTCTTCGACCGCGCGGCCGCGCAGCGCGTGCGCTGGCACGAGCTGGCCAGCGCCGACCCGGCACGCGCGCGGGACTTCTACGCGAAGCACTTCGGCTTCGTGTTCACCGACCGGTTTCCCATGGGAGAGCTCGGCGAGTACGCCGTGTTCGAGGACGGCGGCGTGCGCTCCGGCGCGATCGCGCCGCGGCCGCCGGGCGCGCCACCGGGCGGCTGGCTGCTCTACTTCGGCGTCACCTCGATCACTGCGGCGCGGCGCGCCATCGAGGCCGGCGGAGGCAGGGTGCTGCAGGGCCCCGACGAGATCCCCGGCGGCGAGTTCTCGCTGATCGCCGCCGACCCGCAAGGCGCGCATTTCGGCGTCGTCGGTCCCAGGGGCGACTGATGTCGATCCCGGGGGTGGTGGATCGTCGAACAGGTGAACAACCGCACGAGGAGGAAGTCCGATGAAGAACCACGCCACCCCACCCAGGGCCACTGTCTGCCTGTGGTATGAACAGGACGCCGAGGGCGCCGCGCGCTTCTACGCCGAGACCTTCCCGGACAGCCGCGTGCGCAGCGTGCAGCGCGCACCATCGGACTATCCGGACGGCAGGGAAGGCAATGTGCTGCTGGTCGAGTTCACCGTGCTCGGCATCGACTGCATCGGCATCAACGGGGGGCCCGCGTTCAGGCAGAGCGAGGCCTTCTCGTTCATGATCTCCACGCGCGACCAGGCCGAGACCGACCACTACTGGAACGCCATCGTCGGCAACGGCGGGCAGGAGAGCGAGTGCGGCTGGTGCAAGGACCGCTGGGGCGTGTCCTGGCAGGTCACGCCCAAGGTGCTCACCGATGCCGTCGGCGGTTCCGACCGCGCCGCGGCCAAGCGCGTGTTCGAGGCGATGATGACGATGAAGAAGATCGACGTCGCCGCGATCGAGCGCGCGCGACGCGGCACCTAGCGGGCCGGGCGCGCGCGTTCGCGGATCCACGGCGCCAGCGTCGCGGGCGTTGGCTGATGCCGGCAGTAACGCCCGGATCAGGCCACATTTGGCGCTGGCGACGCGCTGCCACGTGGCCTATTGTCCGCTCTCCAATGATCGATCCCACGCGCGCCACGCGCATCCTGCGCGAAGTGTTTGGCTACGAGGCCTTCCGCGGCCAGCAGGCGGAGATCGTGCACCACGTGGCCGACGGCGGCGACGCGCTGGTGCTGATGCCCACCGGCGGCGGCAAGTCGCTGTGCTACCAGGTGCCGGCGCTGCTGCGGCCGGGCGTGGCGGTGGTGATCTCGCCGCTGATCGCGCTGATGCAAGACCAGGTGGCGGCACTGCGCGAGGCCGGCGTGCGCGCCGAATACCTGAACTCCTCGCTCGACTTCCGCGAGGCGCTGGCCATCGAGCGGCAGGCGCGGGCCGGCGAGCTCGACCTTCTCTACATGGCGCCGGAGCGGCTGGTCACCGAGCGCGGCCTGGCGCTGCTCGACGACCTCGAGATCGCGCTGTTCGCCATCGACGAGGCGCACTGCGTGTCGCAGTGGGGCCATGACTTCCGCGAGGAATACCTGCAGCTTTCGGTGCTGGCCGAGCGCTATCCCCACGTGCCGCGCATCGCGCTGACGGCCACGGCGGACGAGGCCACGCGCCGCGAGATGCTCGAGCGGCTGCACCTGGCCAACGCGCGGGTGTTCGCGCAGAGCTTCGACCGGCCCAACATCCGCTACCGCATCGCGCCCAAGGACAACCCGCGCCGGCAGCTGCTGCAGCTCATCCGCGAGGAGCATCCGGGCCAGGCGGGCATCGTGTACTGCCTGTCGCGCAGGTCGGTGGAGGAGACGGCGGCGTTCCTGGCCTCGCACGGCATCGACGCCGTGGCCTACCATGCCGGTTTCGACGCCGAGGAGCGGCGCGAGCGCCAGCGGCGCTTCACCGACGAGGCGGGCGTGGTGATGGTGGCCACCATTGCCTTCGGCATGGGCATCGACAAGCCCGACGTGCGCTTCGTGGCGCACCTGGACCTGCCGAAGAGCGTGGAAGGCTACTACCAGGAAACAGGCCGCGCCGGCCGCGACGGCCTGCCCGCCGAGGCGTGGATGGTCTATGGCCTGGCCGACGTGGTGCAGCAACGCCGCCTGATCGAGCAGTCGGAGGCCGACGAGGCCTACAAGCGCGCCGCCGGCGCCCGGCTCGACGCCATGCTGGGCCTGTGCGAGACCGCTGGCTGCCGCCGCCAGTACCTGCTGGGCTACTTCGGCGAGTCCATCGGTCCCTGCGGCAACTGCGACAACTGCCTCACGCCCCCGGCCACCTACGACGGCACCGAGGCGGCGCAGAAACTCCTGTCCTGCATCTGGCGCTGCGAGCGCGCCAGCGGCTTCGGCTTCGGCGCGCAGCACATCATCGACGTGCTGCGCGGCCAGCGGACGGAGAAGGTGATCCAGCGCGGACACGACATGCTGAGCACCTTCGGCATCGGCGCCGACCTCGACGAAGCGCAGTGGCGCGCGGTGCTGCGCCAGCTCATCACCATGCGCCTCATCAGCGTCGACCATGACAACTACGGCGTGCTGAAGCTCACCGAGGAAAGCCGCGCGGTGCTGAAGGGCGAGCGGCGGCTGACGCTGCGCCGTGACGTGGCGCCGCCGCCAGGAAGCGGTCGCCGCCGCCGTCGCCAGGGCGCCCGGCCCGACACCGACATGGCCACCGTGGCGCCTGGCGACGAGGCGCTGTTCGAATCCCTGCGCGACTGGCGCCGGGGCGTGGCGAAGGAACACGGCGTGCCCGCCTACACCGTGCTGCACGATGCCACGCTGCGTGAGATCGCGCGCGTGCGGCCGCTGGACGTGCCGTCGCTGGCGCAGATCCCGGGCATGGGCGCGACCAAGCTGGCGCGCCATGGCGCGGACATCATCAGGCTGGTGCGCGGTGAGGACGGCCGGGAAGAGGATGAGCGCGGCCTGACCGAAGCGGCGCCGGCCTGAGTCCGGCGCCCAGGATTGTGCGTTGACGCGTCAACGCATGGCCTGCAGCGCCCGGCGGGTGGCGGCCAGCAGGGCCTCGGGGCCCACCGGCGCGCCGGTGGCCTGCTGCATCCACAGGTCCGGCGCCACCGCCCCGATGCGCGCCATGCGCTCGAACCCGGCGCCGAAGTCGCCGGCCTTCTCCATCTGCGCCTCGACCTGGAAGGCGATCAGGTGGCCCAGCGGATAGTCGGGCAGGTACAGCACGTTGTTGACCAGGTGCGAGTAGATGGCCAGCAGGATCACGTCGCGCCCGCCGAACACGGGCGCGTACCAGCGGTTCCACACCTCGCGCGCGATGGACAGCACCGCCTCGCGCAACTGGGCCGGCGTGGCATCCGGGTTGGCGTACATGAAGCGCCACGCGCGCATGTCCACCAGCGCCACGCCGGCGATCTCGTACGTGCCCCAGAAGGTGTCGAGCGCGCGCAGCGCGGCGGCCTCGGGGTCCGGTCCTGCCACGCCCAGCACTTCCAGGTCGCGGTGCTGGCAGGTGAAGGCCAGCGCCTCGGTGAAGGCGGTGTTGGGCACGCCGTTGAGCGTGTAGTACTCCACGTCGTTCAGCGAGAACACCTGCTCGACGTTGTGGCAGAGCTCGTGGATGGCGATGTTGTAGCCCTTGTAGTTCATGCCGCCGGGCTCGAAGCGGGTGCGCAGGCGCGCCTTGGCACCGCGCAGGGCCGCGCCCCAGGCATGGCCCGAGCCGCGCGCGGGATCGACCTCGATGTGGTCGGCGAGGTAGCGGGCACGCTGCGGCGTGAATCCCAGCCGCTCGAGGATGCCGGGCAGGTCGCGCTGGAAGGCGGCCACGTCCGGATAGCGCGCGGCCACGAGGCGGTCGAGCTCGGCCTCGTCATGGGCGGCCAGGGGGCGAAAGCCCGCGTACCAGATGTCGAAGGGTTCCAGCGGCCGGCCCAGGCGCCGCCGGATCAGCGCCGCCACCTCGCGCACCTCGGGCGCGCCGAGCACGGCCTCGAGCATGGCCTCCACGCGTGCCTCGGAGAGCTGGCGCCGGCCCTCGAAGATGCGCGCCAGCAGCGTGTCGCGCCCGGGCGAGAAACGGTCCACTTCGCGCTGGGCGTGGAAGTTGGCCAGCCACAGCGCGTAACGCGTGTCCGGCTCGCGCGTGGCGTCGATGGGACCTTCGGGCAGCGGCATCGCGGACAGGCCTTCCGGCCGGTCGTCCACGGGGGAGCGCGTCACCGCATTGGAGAAGGGATTCCAGTCCACCGCCGGGTTGTCGATCACCACGCGCGGGATCTCCTGCGCGACGATGCGCTCCATGGCGCGCTGGATCACGCGCTGGCGCGCCAGGCCGTCGCGGCCGGCCGCGTAGCTGGCGCGGATCTCGTCGCGCAGGTTCCAGTGCGACAGCAGCCGCTTGCCGGCCGGGAACAGCCGGCGCCCGCGCGCATCGGTGACGTGGTGCATCCACAGGTTGTAGCCGGCGATGTAGCGCTCGGCCGCGGCGCTGGCCTCGGAGACGGCGCGCGCCGCCGAAGCGGGGACGCGCTCGCGGAAGATCTCGGCCAGGTTGGTCTCGGCCCACTGCCGCCGCGTCCAGCCGGCGCCCTGCGCGGCGCGTTCCTCCAGCGAAGTGAGCGGGAAGTTCAGCAGCGCCACGAAGGCCAGCTTGTTGCCGAACAGGTCATCGAGCACGTGCGCGGTGGGATCCCAGGCGGCGAACAGCTCGTCCACGGGCGTGACGGGACGGCCGTCCTCCACGTGCAGCGGCGCGGAGATGCCGCGCACCACTTCCAGTCCATGGCCGAAGGCCAGTTCGAGGTTGCGCTGGAAGCGCTCGAACAGCCGGTCGCGCTCCTCCGTGGTGCCGGCGAAATGCGTGCGCACGAAACCGGCGAAGACTTCGGCGTCGCCATCCTCGGCACGCCAGCGCGCGGCCACCTGCGCCAGGCCGCGGCGGATCGCGGGGCGCCAGCCCTCGCCGTGGCGTTCCACCAGCTCGGCCTCGAGGCCCGCCAGCGGCAGCGGCGTGGTGGATCGCGATGCCATGTCCAGGGGCACGGCACCTGCTTCCGCGGCGTGGATCCGCGAGGCCGGCCCGGAGGCCGACAGGCACGCCAGCGCCAGCAGCGAGAGCGACAGCGCGAGGGGCCGGGGTGCCTGCATGGCGGCTAGTCCTGTTTCGCCCCTTCCTCTTCCGCCGGCTCCGGCGCGAGGCCGTCCCCGGGCTCGGCCAGCGCCGCGGTCAGTTCCTCGGCCGCCAGCACGCGCGCCTGCTTGTCCACCTGCGTGACGGCCTTGATGTCCTCGTCGGTGGGCACGGCCTTGAGGTCGCGGAACTTGCGCGCGGCCGGCAGTACGCGCCCTTCGAGCGTGGCCACCGACTGGTTGTAGGCGTCCACGGCCTTGCCGAGGCGCTCGCCCACGCGCATCCAGTGCTCGCCCAGCCTGGCGATGCGCTCGTAGAGGTCCTTGCCGAGCCTTGCGATCTCGGCGGCATTGATGGCCAGCGCCTCCTGCCGCCAGCCATAGGCCACGGCGCGCAGCAGCGCGATCAGCGTGGTGGGCGTGGCGGGGATCACCTTCTCGTTGACGCCGAACTCGATCAGCGAGGGATCCTGCTGCAGCGCTGCGCTGAAGAAGGCTTCCCCGGGCAGGAACATCACCACGAACTCGGGGGTGGGCTCGAAGCTGGCC
>QGUX01000186.1 GCA_003242275.1 Pseudomonadota bacterium
CTGTGTCAGACGGGGCTCTTCGGTGACCAGACTACTTCTCGAGTTCTTGAGCTATTCGGCGGTACGCTTCCCGGAAGGGGATTCCGTGGCGAAGTGAAAGTTCATAGGCTTGGTCCGCTGCATGGATCGCGGCATTGGTTTTATGTCGAATGGTGTCTTCGTTGAAGTGGACAGCTGAGAGAGCCGGGCTAGTGATATCGAGCGTTTGTGCGCAGAGATCTATGCCGCGAAACAGCGGAAACTTCAACAACTGCAAATCCCGCTGATACCCCGACGGCAGCTTCGCAAAAATCCCCAGCGCCTCCACCAGGCACCCATGCGCCGTCGCTGTCCTTCCCCGGATCAACTCGAACACATCCGGATTCCGCTTCTGCGGCATGATCGATGAGCCGGTGGTAAACGCATCCGGCAGCTTCACGAAAGCGAACTCCTGCGTATAGAACAGCAGCAGGTCGCTTGCCAGCCGTCCCAGGTCCTGCATCGTCAGGGCGATCTCGAACAGCACCTGGCTCTCGGCCTTGCCGCGCGAGAGCTGCACCGCCGTCACCGGCTCGTGCACGCTGGCAAAGCCCATCTCCTTGGCCGTCATCTCCCGGTCCAGCTTCAGCGCCGGCGCGCCATACCCGGCCGCCGAGCCCAGCGGGCTCTTGTCGATCCGCCGCAGCGTGGCGCGCAGCCCGGCCGCATCATCCCTGAGCTCGTTGGCGAACCCGCCCGCCCACAGCTTCACCGAGCTGGGCATGGCCTGCTGCATGTGGGTGTAGCCGGGCAGGGCGATGTCGCCCTGGCGGTCCACCAGCCCGTCCAGGGCCTCGACCACCTTGTCCACGCCCCTGGCGAGATCCTCCACCGCATCCTTCAGGTACAGCCGCAGCGCGGTCAGCACCTGGTCATTGCGGGAGCGCCCCAGGTGCACGCGGCCGCCGGCGGGGCCGATCTTCGCGGTCAGGTGCTTCTCCAGCGCGGTCTGGCCGTCCTCGTCCTCGAGGGTGATCTTCCACTCGCCGCGGGCGTGGGCCTCGCCGACCTCGCGCAGGCCCTTCTCGATGAGCGCGAAGTCCTCCTGGCTGATGAGCCCGCGCGCGGCGAGCATGCGCGCGTGGGCAATCGACGCCTTCACGTCGTACTGCACCAGCCTTTCATCCAGCGCGTGGTCCTCTCCCGCGGTGAACGCGAGTACCCGGTCGTCCAGCGGCTGGCCCTTGTCCCAGAGGCGGCTCATCGGTGTTTCCTCTACTTGCTCTTGCTTCAGGCCTTGCCGCCCTGCTGTTCGGCAGGGGTCAGCGCGTTGATGTCGTTGACGATCAGCGTGCCCATGCCCTCGTTGGTGAATACCTCGGTGAGGATGCTGTCCTGGGCGTCGTAGGAGATCACATGCACGCGCCGCACGCCGCCGCGGATGGCTTCCTCGATGGCCTTGGCCTTGGGCAGCATGCCGTCCTTGATGGCGCCGGACTTGCGCAGGGCGTCCAGGCCCTTGAGGTCCGTGTACGAGATCACCGAGCCGGGATCGGCCACGTTCTCGAGGATGCCGGGGGCGCCGGTGCACAGGATGAGCTTCTCGGCCTTCAGCGCCGAGCCGATGGCGGCGGCGACGGTGTCGGCGTTGATGTTGAGGATTTGGCCCTTCTCGTCGGCCGACAGCGGGCTGACCACGGGCATCAGGCCCGAGTCGAGCAGCTTCTTCAGCACGCTCTCGTCCACCAGGTCGATGTCGCCCACGAAGCCGTAGTCGACCACCTGGCCTTCGACGTTGACGGGGCCGCGCTTGTGGGCCTTGATCAGGCCGGCATCCACGCCGGACACGCCCACGGCCTCGATCTCCAGCTCGCGGCAGATGGCCAGCAGCTTGGTGTTGATCAGGCCGTTCAGCACCATGGCGGTGGCATCCAGCGCCTTCTCGTCGGTGACGCGGCGGCCCTGGATCATCTTGGTCGGCACGCCCATGGCCTCGGTGATCTCGGTCAGCTGCGGGCCGCCGCCATGCACCATCACCACCTTGATGCCGAGGTAATGCAGGATGGCGATCTGCTCGATCAGCGCGCGGGTGGCCGCGGCATCGCCGAACACGGCGCCGCCGGCCTTGATGACGAAGGTCTTGCCCTTGTACAGGCGGATGTAAGGGGCGGCATTGCGCAGCGCGCGGACACCCAGGGACTTGTCGGGGCTGATCATCGGTCTTATTCCCTCGAGGAAGAGAGCATGCGGTGCAGCACGGCCATCTGGGCCGGCATGCGGTTGTAGGCCTCGCGCAGCACCACGCTGCGCGGGCCGTCGAGCAGGGCGTCGGCCACGGCGACATTGCGGCGCACGGGCAGGCAGTGCATGAACCTGGCCTCGGGACGGGCGTTGGCGAACCAGCTCTCGTCCACCTTCCAGTCGGCCAGGCCCTTGCGCAGTTCCGCATCCGCCTGGGCATCGCCGTAGTGGCGCGTGGAGCCCCACTCCTTGGCATAGAGCACGTGCGCGCCCTTCATGGCGGCGGCGCGGTCGGTGGTCTCGGTGAACGAGCCGCCGGAGGCCTCGGCGAGGCGGCGCGCCTTCTCGGCCAGCGGCGCGGGGATCTCGAAGCCCTCGGGGCGGGCCACCACCACTTCCATGCCGCGCTGCGCGGCCATGGTCATGGCGGCGGCGGGCACGGCCAGCGGCAGGGCGCGCGGGTGGTTCACCCACGACAGCACGAACTTGCCGTGGTCGGGCACGCCCAGCTCGTCCAGGGTCTTCCAGTCGGCCAGCGCCTGGCAGGGGTGGTTCATCGCCGATTCCATGTTGATCAGCGGCTTGTCCACCAGCGCGGCGATCTGGCTGAAGACCTTCTCGTTCAGGTCGTCCTCGAGGCTCTCCAGGCCGGCGAAGGCGCGGATGCCGATGGCATCGGCATAGGAGGCCAGCACCGGGATGCCCTCGCGGATGTGCTCGGCGCGGTCGCCGTCCATCACCACGCCGTTGCGGGTCTCCAGTTGCCAGGTGCCGGCGCCGGGCGTGATGACGAACGAACTGCCGCCGAGCCGCGCCATGCCGGCCTGGAAGGAGGCCAGCGTGCGCAGGCTGGGGTTCATGAACAGCAGGCCCAGCACCTTGCCGGCCAGGGCCTGGCGACGCGGCGAGCGCTCGAGTCGGCTGGCGAGCGCGACCAGGTCGCGCACGGCCAGGGGCTCGAAGTCCGCGAGATCGATGAAGCGTTTCATTGTTGTCTGGGACGAGCCTTACCCCAGCCGCTTGAGCGCGGCGGCGAGCAGGTCGACCTCGGCCTCCTTGAGGGTGAATGGCGGCAGCAGCCGCAGCACGTGGGGATCGCCGCTGGTGCCGGTGAGGATGTCCTGTTCCATCAGCGCCTTCTGCACCTGGCTGGCGGGCACGCGCGTGATCAGGCCGGTGAGGAAACCCTCGCCCTGGTAGCCGGTCACCGGTCCCACGATGCAGGTGTCGCGGATGTACTTCGTCACGCGCCGCACGTTGGCCAGCAGGTCCTCGGCGAGGATGGCGTCGATGCAGGCCTCGATGGCGGCCGCGGCCACGGGGCCGCCGCCGAAGGTGGTGCCCAGCGCGTCGAGCTTCACGGCGGCGGCGGCCTTCTCCATCATCAGCAGCGCGCCGACGGGATAGCCATTGCCCAGTGCCTTGGCGGCGGTGATGAGGTCGGGCAGCACGCCATAGAGCTTGGCGGCGAACGGCTCGCCGCAGCGGCCGAAGCCGCACTGCACCTCGTCGAAGACCAGCACGGCGCCGGTTTCGTCGCAGCGCTGGCGCAGCGCGGTGAGGTATTCCCTGCCCAGGTCGAAGGCGCCGCCCACGCCCTGGATGGGCTCGACGATGACCGCCGCGGTCTTCTCCGTGATGCGCGCCAGCGCGGCGGTGTCACGCCGCGGGATGAACGTCACGTCGAAGGGCGTGCGCGGGAAGCCGTACCACTTCTTCGCCGCGCCCCAGGTGAGCGCGCCGGCGGCGGCGGTGCGGCCGTGGAAGCTCTGCTCCAGCGCGATCACCTCGGTGCGGCCGGGGTTGAGCGTGAACGCCATCTTCAGCGCGTTCTCGTTGGCCTCGGCGCCGCTGTTGACGAAGAACACGCTCTTCACCGGCAGGCCGGAGAAGGCGATCAGCTTCCTGGCGGCGCGCGTGCGCACGTCCAGCGGCACGGCGTTGCTCTGGAAGTTGAGGTGGCGCATCTGCTCGTTGACGGCCTTGGTCCAGGCGGGATGGCCGTAGCCCAGCGCGGCCACGGCATGGCCGCCGTACAGGTCGAGCACGCGGCGGCCGTCGCGCGTCACCAGCCACACGCCTTCGCCGCGCAGCACCTCGAGCGGGTACTGGGCGAAGACGCGCGCCAGCGGCTCGTGGGTGAGCGGGGCGGCGGTTGCGGTGTGGGCGGCTGCGGTGCTCATGGGTCTTCCTTTGCGGGGCTTCCCTTCTCTTGGTGAATCCGTCTTCTGTTGCCTGGTGGTTCAGGTCCAGCCGGCGGCCGGCGCGGTCAGCCCCGCGGTCTCGGGCAGGCCGAGCAGGCGGTTCATCCACTGCACGGCGCCGCCGGCGGCGCCCTTGTTCAGGTTGTCCAGCACGCTCATCACGGCCACGACCTTGCCGTCGGTGGCCACGGACAGGCGCGAGTAGTTGCTGCCGGCCACGTCCTTCACCCGCGGCGGCGCGTCGGTGACGCTGACGAAGGGCGAATTCGCGTAGAAGTCCTTCAGCTGCGCCAGCAGCTCCTCGCGCGAGGCGGACTTGTTCAGGACACCCTGCACGGTCACGTGGATGCCGCGCGCGAACGGGCCGGAGTGCGGCACGAACGCGAAGTGCGCCTCCACGCCGGTGACGGATTTCGCCACCGCGGCCACCTCGGGCGCATGGCGGTGCGCCAGCGGGTTGTAGGCGTACAGGTCGCTGTGGCGCTGCGGGTGGTGCGTGCCGTCGGTGGGCTTGCGGCCCGAGCCGGTGGAGCCGGTGACGCCGGAGACGAACAGCGTCGGCGTGGTGAGGCCCAGCTTCAGCAGCGGCACCGAGGCCAGCAGGATGGCGGAGGCGAAGCAGCCCGGGTTGCCCACATGCGGCGTGGGCGACTTCGCCAGGTGCTCGGGCAGCGCGCAGGTGAACTGCGACAGGCGGTGCGGGGCGCCGTGGTCGTGCTTGTACACGGCCTTGTAGGCCTCGTTGCTGGCGAAGCGGTAGTCGGCGGAGATGTCCACCACATGGGTGGTGACGCCGGCTTCCTCGGCCACGGTCAGCACGCGGTCGATCAGCGCCGCGGAGGCGCCATGCGGCGCGGCCGAGATGATGGCGCTGCGCGGCAGGGTCCTGATCAGCGCCTCGATTCCGGCGAGCGAGGAGAACCTCGTGTCCGGGTACACCGGCGCGAGGTGGCCGAAGTACTTCGCCACGGACTCGCCGGGCTGGCTGTCGGACAGGATGCCGGCCAGTTCCAGGTGCGGATGCCCCGCGATCAGGCGCAGCAGCTCGCCCGACACATAGCCGGTGCCGCCGAGCACGATGGTGGGGATGCGTTGCGCCATGGTCATCGTCCTTCAGCTGGCAGCCGGGGCGGGGAACTTCTCCGCCAGGCCCACGTACTCGATCAGGTGGTCGCCCAGCGCGGCGCCATTGGTGATGGCGTTGAACGCCTTCACGTTCAGCTGCTGCTGGATGATGTCCACGCCCACGCTGTTGTCGGTGGCCGGGCCGGTGACGGCCACGGGCTCGATGCCGAAGCGCTCGCGCAGCAGCTTCACGCCGCCCCAGGCGGCCACGGGGTCGTTGGCCGACAGCACCACGCTGGTCAGCGCCTTGCGGATGTCCTCGCACTCGAGGATGGCATCCACGCCATAGGTGCCGATCAGGCCGTCGCCCAGCTCGAACACGATGATGTCCGGCTTCTTCGAGGCCAGCTCGGTCAGCATGGTGCGGGTCAGCGCCGGGCCGGTGGTGCCGGTGGTGGTGACCACGCCGAAGTCGGTGAAGATCAGGCCATTGCGCGCGCCGGCGTCCTGCATGGCGAGGATGTCACGCCGCAGTGACACGCCGGTGGCCTTGAACACGTCCACGGTCAGGCCGCGGTGGCGCATGCGCGAGACGATGGAGCAGGCGGCGGCGGTCTTGCCGGCCTCCATGCAGGTGCCGGCCAGCGCCACCACGGGCACGCCGCGCGAATCGAGCGGGGCGGTGAGCTCCAGCTTGCGCGAGCCCACGCGCGCGGGCACGCCGATGCGCTCGCCCAGGTAGGGGAACTGCAGCACCACGCCCAGCACCTTGCAGTCGAAGGGCTTGCCCTTGTCGGGGTTGACCGAGTCGCACACGCCCAGCACGCCGCCGATGTTCAGCATCTGGATGACGTCGCCGGCCTTGAGGCTCTTCGGTACATGGCCGGAGTAGCCGAACAGCGCCCGGCGCGGGCCCAGTGCACCGACCACGATGTCGCCCTTGACCACCTTGGCCATCCGGCCGCTGGTGAGCTCCAGGGTGTTGTAGGTGGACTTGTTGGTCAGCACCTCCACCACCAGCACCACGCCTTCCTCCGAGGGGATGTTGTCCTCGGAGATGCGCAGCTCGTGCTTGAGGTTCAGCGCCTGGGTGACCGAACCGATCTTGTCGACGACGACTGAGCGCATCTTCTTGCTAGCCCTTCTTCTGCTGCTGCGCCTGCTGCCCGGCGCGGGTGTGGAACACGCCCGTGAGGGCGACGATCTTGGAGAAGCCCAGCGCGTCCTGCGGGCTCCACTCGCCCACGGCCTCGCCGTAGACGCCCTTGGACGCCTTCATCAGCGAGTACGGCGAGTCCACGCCCTCGACGAACAGCGAGCCGGGACGCAGCTGCACGTAGACCTCGCCGGTGACGCGCTCCTGGGAGGACAGCAGCAGCGCCTCGATGTCGCGGCACACCGGGTCGAGCAGCTGGCCTTCGTGCACGAGGTCGCCATAGGGCGCGGCCACCATGTCCTTGATGCGCTGCTGGCGCGGGGTCATCACCAGCTTCTCCAGCTCGCGGTGCGCGGTCAGCAGGATCTCGGCGGCCGGGGCCTCGAACGCGACCCGGCCCTTGGTGCCGATGATGGTGTCGCCCAGGTGGATGCCGCGGCCGATGCCGAAGCGCGCGCCGATGGTCTCCAGCTGCTCGATGATCTCCACCGGCGAGAGCGCCTTGCCATCGAGGCTCGACGGCCGGCCGTGGGTGAAGCCGATGGTGT
>QGUX01000187.1 GCA_003242275.1 Pseudomonadota bacterium
GGGTCGTTGGTGCGGAAGGTTGCGGGCCATGGGGGGGCGGGCACCCGGGTTCTCGCCGAGGTGCCGGCCGGCTGGCCCGCGGCTGCGGCCGGTGCGATGCCGGCAGTGAGCACAAGGCCGGCGGCGCAGAAGCCGAAGAGGATGTTCGCGACCCGGGCCCGCCAGGTGCGCGCGTTCAGGATGGCCTTCATTGCAGTCCCCCCATCGACGTTACTGCGGGGGAATCTTAGCTGCGCGGCCTGGTGCGTGGCAGGCCGGAGTGGATTGCGGCGCGGGAGGTCGGCGAGCCGGCGCGATGGCCCCGTCCCCCGGGCAGGTCGCGGTCGAGCAGCTCGAATCCCCGGCGATGATCGAAGCCGTGCCGGCGGTAGAACCGCCAGGCCGCGTCATTGGAGGCGCTGATCTGCAGCGAGACATTGGTTCAGCCCCGGCCCGCGAACTCGGCTTCGGCGGCGCGCAGCAGCATCGTCCCGGCACCGCCGCCGCGCGCCGCGGGCTGCATGAACAGCTCGTCGATCTCCGCGGTCAGCCCCAGGTGCTCGACACGTTCCCCAGGCCATCGCTCAGCCGCGCGTCCGGATACCGAACCATCCTGTTACTTGCGCCACCAGCCTCGCCGGTGTGGTTTACCCCTGCCTCCAATTGGCAGAAACTGCTGGCGGAACATTCATCTAGGGGCTTGGGACCGCCCGCGGGCGGTCGGGGGATCTGCATTGGCCGGCATGCGTCGTTTCTGCTCGTTGGCAGCGCCCGGGCTGCTGGCGCTCGCCGGTGCCGCCGTGGCTGCCGAAGTCCCCCTGCCGGCGCACCTGCTGGAGAAGAACTGCACGAGCTGCCACAACGCCACCGACTGGGCCGGCGGGCTGGCCTTCGACACGCTCACCTTCGAGAACCTGCGGGGCGATGCCGACATCTGGGAGGAGACCCTCCGCAAGCTGCGCGGCCGGCTGATGCCGCCGCCGGGCGAGCCGCAGCCCACCCAGCAGGAGGTGGACGCGACGGTGCGCTGGCTGGAGGCGCGGCTGGATGCCGAGGCGGCCGCGGCGCCGCCGGATCCGGGCTACGTGGGCCTGCACCGCCTGAACCGCAACGAGTACGGGCGCGAGATCCGCCGCATCCTCGACCTCGAGGTGGACGTCTCCGAGCTGCTGCCGCGCGACGTGCACAGCGAGGGCTTCGACAACCAGGCGGCGACGCTGCGCATGTCGCCGTCCTTCCTCGACCAGTACATCACCGCCGCGCGCACCGTGGCGCGCCAGGCCATCGGCCGCGCCGACGCCAAGTCCGCGAGCCGCGAGTACCGTGCGCCGTCCTCGCTCGACCAGTCCAGGCACGTGGACGGCCTGCCGCTGGGCACGCGCGGCGGCTTCTGGGTGGACCACCACTTCCCGGCGGACGGCGAGTACGTGTTCTCCATCCGCGAGTTCTTCGCCATGGGCGCGGGCTACGTCACCAAGGTGGACGACCCGCACCAGGTGATCCTCGTCATCGACGGCCGGCGCGTCTTCCAGCAGACCTACGGCGGCGAGCTCGACCTGAAGCACGTGGACCAGCGCCAGGCCATCGCCGCGGACGAGATCCAGAACCGCTTCAACCAGATCCGCGTACATGTCACCGCCGGCGTGCACCGCATCGGCGTGACCTTCATCCAGCGTTCCTTCGCGCAGTCGGACTCGCCGCTGCAGCCCATCGCCATGCTGCCGGAGATGGAGCGCGTGCCCTACATCCCGGGCTTCACCGTGGCCGGTCCCTTCAATGCCACCGGCGTCAGTGACACGCCCAGCAGGAAGCGCATCTTCTCCTGTCGCCCGGCCAGCGTGGCGGAAGAGCCGGCCTGCGCGCGCGAGATCTTCGCGCGCCTGGCGCGCGCGGCCTTCCGCCGCCCGGTCACCGACGAGGACGTGGACGTGCCGATGGGTTTCTTCGAGCGGGCGCGCCGCAGCACCGACTTCGAGGGCGCCATCGAGAGCGGCCTCACCGCCATCCTGTCCAGCACCAAGTTCCTGCTGCGCTCGGCGCCGGCAACGGGCGAGGGCATCGAGCCGCTGTCCGGGCTGGAGCTGGCCACGCGGCTCTCGTTCTTCCTGTGGAGCGAGGGCCCGGATGACCGGCTGATCGACCTGGGCGCCAGCGGCAGGCTGCTCGAGCCGAGGGTGCTCTCCGGCGAGGTCAGCCGCATGTTGGCCGACGGGCGTTCCTCGGCGCTGGTGGACCACTTCGCCTTCCAGTGGCTCAACGTCGCGCGCATGGACAACTTCCAGGTCGACCCGACGCTGTACCCGGACTTCGACTGGAACCTGCGCGAGGCGCTGCGCGAGGAGATCCGCCTGTTCCTGCTCGACACGCTGCGCCCGGAGCGCAGCGTGCTGGACCTCTTGTCCTCGGACACCACCTTCCTCAACGAGCGGCTGGCGCGCCACTACGGCGTGAAGAACATCATCGGCGACCGCTTCCGCAAGGTGCGCATGGAGGATCCGAACCGCCACGGGCTGCTCGGCAAGGGCGCGCTGATGATGGCGACCTCCTACGGCAACCGCACTTCACCGGTGCTGCGCGGCGCCTGGGTGATGGACACGCTGATCGGCACGCCGCCGGCCGCGCCGCCGCCGGGCGTGGAGCAGTTCCCCGAGAACGAGCCGGGCAAGGTGCTGGGCACGGTGCGCGCGCGGCTGGAGCAGCATCGCCAGCAGAAGTCCTGCAATGCCTGCCACGGCGTGATCGACCCGCTGGGCTTCGCGCTGGAGAACTACGACGTGGTCGGCGCCTGGCGCGACGTGGACCTCGACGCGCGCGAGGCCATCGACGCCCGTGGCGAGATCGCCGGCGGCGTGCGGGTGAACGGGCCGGCGGAACTCGCGCGTGCCATCCTGGCGCGCCCCGACCAGTTCGCGCAGGCCTTCACCGAGCGGCTGATGGTCTATGCGCTGGGTCGCCCGCTGCGCCCGGCGGACATGCCGGCCGTGCGCCGCATCGTGCGCGAGGCCGGCCGGCAGGAGTATCGTCTTGAAGCACTGGTCCAGGGCATCGTGGCCAGCGACGCGTTCCGCATGCGCGACCTCTCCGGCGGAGGGGACGAGGCGCCCGCGACGCACGTGGCACGGGCCGGGACCGGGAGGTGAGCATGTTCATCACGAAAAAACACCTGTCCCGCCGCACCCTGCTGCGCGGCATGGGCGTGTCGATCGCGCTGCCGCTGCTGGACGCGATGGTGCCGGCCGGCGTGGCGTTGGCGAACACCGCGGCGGCGAGGAAGCCGCGGCTGGGATTCTTCTACTTCCCGCACGGCGCGGTGATGGAGAAGTGGACGCCGCAGGGCGCCGGCCGTGACTTCCGCCTGAACGAGATCACCGGGCCGCTGGAACCCTTCAGGGACGTGCTCACGGTGGTGTCGAACCTCGGCAACAAGCCGGCCGAGAGCCGCGCCGTGCATGCGCTGGTGCCGGCCACGTGGCTGTCCTGCGTGCATCCGCGCGAGACGCTGGAGCCCTACATGGCGCCCACGGTGGACCAGATCGCGGCGAAGCACATCGGCCAGGACACGCCCTGGCCCTCGATCGAGACCGCCACCGCGCAGGGCCAGGGTACGGGCAGCGCCTGCGAGCGTGGCTACGGCTGCACCTACACCAGCACGCTGTCGTTCGCCAACGAGACCACGCCGCTGCCGGTGGAGAGCAACCCGCGCCAGCTCTTCCTGCGCCTGTTCGGCCAGGGCGACACCGACGCGGAGCGGCGCTTCCTCGCCGAGCAGACCGGCAGCATCCTCGACATGATCCAGGACGAGATGGCCTCGCTGTCGCGCCGCCTCGGCCCCCGCGACCGCTCGACGCTCGACGATTACCTCGCCAGCGTGCGCGAGGTGGAGCGCCGCGTGCAGAACATGTCGCAGGGCGACCTGGCGAAGCTCGACCTGCCGGAGGCTCCGGGCGCCACCTCGGAGAACTTCGACGATCACCTGAGGCTGATGTTCGACCTCATCCTGCTCGCCTACCAGGGCAACCTGACGCGCGTGCAGAGCTTCATGCTGGCGCCCGAGGTCAGCGAGATGACCTACAACCACATCGGCGTACCCGATGCCTTCCACGCCATCTCGCACCACGCCAACGACCCGGCCAAGAAGGAGCGGCTGGCGAAGATCCAGCGCTACCACGTGCAGGTATTCGCCGACTTCCTCGCGAAGATGAAGGCCATCCCCGACGGCGATGGCAACATGCTGGAGAACTCGATGCTGCTGTTCGGCAGCAACATGAGCAACAGCAATGCGCACAACCAGTATCCCCTGCCCACCACCATCCTGGGGCGCGGCGGCGGGGTGATCCGCGGCGGCCAGCACATCGACTTCCCCGAGCGCACGCCGCTGGCCAACCTGCTGCTGACCATGCTGCAGCGCTGCGGCATCGAGATCGACCGGGTGGGCGACAGCAACGGCACGGTGGTGGAGCTGTGAGGAGGCGGACGATGCGCGGGGCGGGACGTGCCGGCGGGGTGCTGCTGGCATGCCTGGCGGGTTTCGGCGTGGCGCACGCGGGCCCGAAGGCCGTGGAGGCCGTCGATGCCCGGGCCATCGAGGTGGATGGCACCACGCCGCTGCACTGGGCGGTCTACCGCAACGACGAGGCCGGGGTGCGGCGGCTGATCAGGGCCGGCGCCGACGTGAATGCGCGCAATGACTACGGCTCGACGCCGCTGTCGGAAGCCGCGGTCAGCGGCAACGTGAAGGTGATCCGCTGGTTGCTGGAGGCCGGCGCCGAGGTCGACGGTGCCAACGCCGACGGCCAGACGCCGCTGATGATTGTCTCGCGCACCAGCAATGTCGAGGCGGCGAAGCTCCTGATCCGGCATGGTGCCGACGTGAACCGGCGCGAGCAGTGGCGCCAGCAGACGCCGCTGATGTGGGCCGCGGCCGAGGGCCAGCCCGCCATGGTGGAGCTGCTGATCAGGCATGGCGCCGACGTGAACGCGCGCTCGCGCGTCAATGAGTGGGAGCGCCAGGTCACCGCCGAGCCGCGCATGCAGGCGCGGCCCTCCGGCGGCTTCACGCCGCTGCTGTACGCCGCGCGCCGCGGCTGCGTGGACTGCGTCCGGGCGCTGCTGGACGCCGGCGCCGACATCAACCTCACCGACCCGGACCGCGTCACGCCGCTGCTGCTGGCCACGCTGAACCTGAACTTCGACACCGCCGCGCTGCTGGTGGAGCGCGGCGCCGACGTGAACAAGTGGGACACCTGGGGGCGCACGCCGCTGTACGCGGCGGTGGACATGAACACGCTGCCCACCGGCGGCCGCGCCGACCGTCCCTCGGCCGACGCCACCAGCAGCATCGAGCTGATCCGCATGCTGCTGGAGGCGGGCGCCAACCCGGACATGCAGCTCAAGCTCTTCCCGCCGTACCGCTCGCTGCGCGACGATCGTGGCGCGGACAACATCCTGACGGTGGGCACCACGCCGCTGCTGCGCGCGGCCAAGGCCGCCGACGCGGCGGCCATCCGGCTGCTGCTGCAGCATGGCGCGCACGTGGACCTGCCCACGGTGCGCGGCCTGACGCCGCTGCTTGCGGCCACCGGCGTGGGGTCCAGTCCCATCGACACGCGCGGCCGCTACCGCACCGAGGAGCAGGTGCTGGAAGCCGTGCGCCTGCTGCTGGATGCGGGCGCCGACGTCAACGCACGCGACAGCGGCGGCACCACCGCGCTGCACGGCGCGGCGAGCTGGGGCTGGAACACCGTGGTCGAGGAACTAGTGGCGCGCAAGGCCGACCTGTTCGCCAGGGATGCGCGCGGGCGCACGGCGCTGGACCTGACGCTGGGTGACTCCTCGGCCACCTCGGGACGCGCCGGTGCCGCAGTGCCCCGGCCAGAGACCGAGGCGCTGCTGCGCCGCCTGATGACGGCCGCCGGCGCCACCGCCGATGCGGGCGGCCATGCCGCTGCGGGCGCGCCCGGCATGGTCGCGGCCGGCGCGGCCCGCTGATCCATGGATCGCCGCCACTTCCTGGGCGCGATGCCCGCCGCGGCGCTCGCCGCCGCGATGCCGTTCTCCACGGCCCGCCCCGCGGACGCCGGCTCTGCCGCGGGCGCCGCCGAAGCCGCGCCCGTCATCACGCCGCTGGCGGAGCGGATGTGGCTCATCAGCGGGCTCGGCGGCAATGTCACCGTCCTCGACGCCAACGAAGGCGTGCTGCTGGTCGATGGTGGCTCGCCGGCGCATTCCGCCCGGCTGCTGCGCGAGGTGGAGCGGCTGACCGGCAAGCGCGGCGTGCACACGCTGTTCAACACCCACTGGCACCACGACCAGACCGGCTCGAACGAAGTGCTGGGCAGGTCGGGCACGCGCATCATCGCGCACGAATACACGCGCCTGTGGCTCACCACCGACGTGGAGGTGAAGTGGGAGGGCCGCACCTACCCGCCGCTGCCGAAGCACGCCTGGCCCAACCAGACCTTCTACACCACCGGCTCGCTCGACTTCGGCGGCGAGACCATCGAGTACGGCCACCTGGGCCAGGCCCACACCGACGGCGACATCTACGTGTTCTTCCGCAATGCCAACGTGCTGGTGGCGGGCGACGTGGTCGCGGTGGGCCGTTTCCCCGTGCCCGATCCGGCCAGCAATGGCTGGATCGGCGGACTGGCCGCTGCCGTGGCGAAACTCGATGAGCTGGCCGACGGTGGCACCCGCGTGGTCCCCGGCCTCGGCGCGCCACAGCCAAAGTCGCACGTCGGCGCCGAGGCGAAGATGCTCGACACATTGCGCGAGCGCCTGGCGCGCCTCCTGGCCCAGGGCCTCTCGGCCACCGAGATGATCGAGGCCAGGCCGGCGGCCGAGTTCGAGGCCGAATGGGGCGATCCGGCGCTGCTGATCCGCAATTCCTATCCCGGCCTCGCGCATCGCGCGCGCGAGCTGGGCATGTCCATCGTCTGAACCGCGCTTCCGGCTAGTTGCCTGCGATGCCTTCGTCCCCTGCCCGGGCCGCGGCGGCGTGCTCCTCGTTGACGATCGCCACCGCGCGCCGCGCGGCCTCGTCCTCCGGCGTGCACACCACCACGCGGATGTTGGGATGGCCGTCGGGCACATAGGAGGGGTGCTCGAAGGGGAGGGGGCGGAAGGGCGGGAGCTGGATGGTGTAGAGGCCGA
>QGUX01000188.1 GCA_003242275.1 Pseudomonadota bacterium
TACAGCACCCCCGTCGCCATCCGCGTGTAGGCCAATACCTACTGCCATGGACCGTGTAGGAACGCTCCCTCAAGTTGTGATGCGGGCGGGACGATGGGCGCCGCACGCACCGCGCGCGCATCCTTCCACGTGAGCCGGCAGCCTGCCGGCCGGCACCGTACCAGAAGGAGTGCATCATGGCATTCGGTGTGAAGCATGTGCTGCTGCTGGGCGCAGTGGCCTTTGGCGTCGGCACCCTGGTGTGCGGCAGCCGCAGCGCGGGCCGCCGTCGCCATGCCGAAGGCCTGCTCGAAGGGGGCCTGGAGGGAACCTATCCCGCCAGCGATCCGGTCTCCACGCAGGACTTCGACATTCCGGTGAACCGCCGCACGGACGCGGACGAGGGCGCTGCGAGCACGGCTTGAAGCGATCAGCAAGGAACGGTGGCAAGGGTGCAGGCATCGCGGCGCGGGCGAACCGCCAACGGAGGACCATCATGGGCAGGAAGATCGACCAGCATGAACGGCACCGCGGGCAGCGCGCCCCGGAAAAGCAGGATGAGGCGGCGCGCCTGGCCCAGCAGGCCGGCGGTGGACGGGATGCCCGCGAGGAGCAGTCCGGGGAGTCGGTGGACATCGACGCCGGGCTGGCGGGACGTGATCCCTTCCTCGCCGACGAGGACAGTCTCAACGGCATCGACTTCCGCGATCTCAGGCCCCGGAGGAAGGCGGGCCCCGGCGAGGGCGACAGCGCGCGCGACCCCCAGAGCCGGCGCTAGCCGCGCCTGCCGGGACGTGAACGCGACCGCGGCGCGGTGCGGGCCGCCCGCGGGGGCGACGCCTCGACGCCGGCCAGTGCCTCGATGGCCCCGCCCAGGGACTGGCGGGAGCGCTCGTAGTCCTTCCATGGCCGGTTGCCGATGTCGACGCGGTCGCCGGGATCGAGCACGTTCCACCGCGGCCGCGCGCCCAGCTCCTCCAGCTCGTCCCACCACAGCGGCACCGAGATGCTCATGCCCGGCCGCGCGCGCGCCGACCACGCCGCCACCGTGGTCGCACCGCGGCCATTGCGAAGGTAATCGGCGAAGATGCGGCCCACACGGTTCTTCGGACCGCTCTTCGCCACGAAGCGCTGCGGCAGTACTCGCGCCATGTGCCGGACCACCTGCGCCGAGAACTCCTTGGCCTCGTCCCAGCCCAGCTGCGGCTTCAGCGGCAGCACGATGTGCAATCCACTGCCGCCGCTGGTCTTCACGAAGCTCCTGAGCCGCAGCTGCTCGAGCAGCGCCCGCACCAGCAGGGCGCCCTCGACCACCTCCTTCCAGCCCACCCCCTCGCCCGGATCGAGGTCGAAGATCAGCCGGTCCGGTTGTTCGATGGCGTGGCGCGTGGCATTCCACGTGTGCAGTTCCACCACGTTCATCTGCGCCACCTGCACCAGCGCGCGCGCCGTCGGCACCACCAGCAGCGGCCGGTGCTCCGGATCCAGTTCGGGCGGCAGCCGCTCCACGCCGGGCAGCGAACCCTCGTCGGCGTGCTTCTGGAAGAATTTCTGCCCGGTCACGCCCTGCGGCGCGCGCAGCAGCGCCACCGGCCGGTCCGCGAGATGGGGCAGCATCAGCCTGCCCACCATCGCGTAGTACGCGACCAGGTCGCCCTTGGTGATGTTGTTCTCCGCGTCGATGACGCGCTCGGCGTGGGTGATGCGCAGGCCGGAAGTGGCCACCTTGCGGGGCGACCTGGCTGCCCGGGCCGTTGCACTCCCGGCCTTCGATGCCCTTGCCCGCGCACCGCCCGCCGCGGAAGCCTTGCCCGCCACCCGCCGCTTCTTCACGCCGGCCTCCGTGCCCTGGCCGGCCGGTTGCACCGGCCGTTCACGCACGATCTGCCGCGCCGGCTTGTCCTCGCGCAGCCCCCGGAACACGGCCTGGCGGACGTGGCTGCCCTGGGTCCATCCTGCAAACGACACCTCCGCGACCAGCTTCGGCTTCACCCAGTGGGGCACCACGCGCCGCGTCGTGCCCACGCGCACGGGGCCGTCCCTGAAGGGACTGTCTGCCGTCCCGATGGCGGACAGCTTCGCATGCAGGGAGCGCAGCGTGGCCTCATCGAAGCCCGACCCCACGTTGCCCGCGTAGCGCAATGCGCCGTCCTCATCGTACACCCCGAGCAGCAGTGAACCGAATCCGGCACGCGAACCCTGCGGGTCGGTGAAGCCGCCGATCACGAATTCCTGCCTCAGGCCCGCCTTGAGCTTGATCCAGTCGCGGCTGCGCCCGGCGCGGTAGGGTGCATCGGCGCGCTTGCCCACCAGTCCCTCGAAGCCCGCCTCGCGCGAGGCGGCCAGCAGTTCCGCGGGACGGCCCTCGACCCCGGGGCTCTGCTGCACGATGGAGGTGGCGGGAACATCGGCCAGCAGCGCCGACAGCCTGGCGGTGCGCTCGCGCTGGGACTGGTCGCGCAGATCCTCCCCGTCCACGAACAGCAGGTCGAAGACGAGGTAGCGAAGTTCGGCCGCTTCGTGATGCTCGAAGGCATTCTGCAGCCGCTGGAAATCCGGCACGCCCCCCTGGTCCAGGGCCACCAGTTCGCCGTCCAGCCAGCAGGGCGGAAGCTGCAGCGACTTCAGCGCCGCCACGACGCGCGGCACGCGCGCCGACCAGTCATTGCCATTGCGGGTGAAGCAGCGCACGTCATCGCCGTCGATGCGGGCGAGCAGGCGGTAGCCGTCGAGCTTGAGTTCATACAGCCACTCGCCCCGGGGCGGCGGCGCGCTCACCAGCGTGGCCAGCTGCGGGGCCAGCAGCGGCGGCAGCGACCCGCCCCCGGCGCGCCGTGCCCGGCGCGCACCGGCCGCCTTGCGCGCCATCCGCGGGCCGCGGGAACCCGCTGTTGCGGAAGGGCGCTTCCCGCGCGCGCGATCCACCGGCCGCTTCACGCTGCCGGGCATCTCGGCGAGCACGTCGAACGCCTGCTCCGGCCGGGCGTACTCGTCCTTTTCCTTGATCAGCAACCACGAGGGCTGCCGTTCCCGCCCGCGCGGACGCAGCCTCACCAGCATGAAGCCGCCGTTGAGCTTCTCGCCCTCGAGGCGGAACTTGAGCCGTCCCTCGCGCAAGCCCTTCGCCGCATCCCCGACCGGTGTCCAGCGGCCACGGTCCCACAGCACCACCGAACCGGCGCCGTAATGACCGGCGGGGATCACTCCCTCGAAGTCCCCGTAGGAGAGCGGATGGTCCTCCACCTGCACCGCCATGCGCTTCACGGCGGGATCGAGGCTCGGTCCCCTGGGAACGGCCCAGCTCCTGAGCACGCTCTCCCACTCGAGGCGGAAGTCGTAATGCAGGTGGCTCGCCGCGTGCTTCTGCACCACGAAGCGCCCGGCGCTGCGCCGCGCACCGGCCTTGCCCGGCGGCTCGGGCGTGACCTTGAAGTTGCGCCGGCGGTTGTAGGCCGCAAGGCTCCCCTGCGCCATGGCGACTCCTTCAGGCCGCGCGGCGCCGGCCACCGCCGCGGGCGCCGGCGCGCGAGCGCGACGGCGGCCGGCGCGAGGCCTTCGCGCCCGCTCCCGCGCCCCTGCCCGCGCGGCCGCCACCCAGGCTGCGCCGTAGGAGGTCGGTGAGGTCGATGATGTCGGCGCCCCTGGGCAACTCCTCCTCGGGCTCGACCACTTCCTCGGTCTTGCCGGCCCGGGCACGCCGCGCCACCAGCTCCATCACCTGCCCGCGGAAGCGGTCCTCGAACTTCTCCGGCCGGAATTCCCCGCCCATCGAGTCGACGAGCTGCAGGGCCATCTTCATCTCCGCCGGCGCCACGCCGGCACCCTTCACGCCATCATCGGGAATGCCGAGGCCGGCGTGGTCGCGGATGTCCGCCTCCCAGCGCAGCAGGTTCAGCACCAGCACGGGGCCCAGCGGCAGCAGGGCCGCGAAGTGCTGCTTCGTCTGGATCACGACCCGTGCCAGCCCGGCGCGCCCGCTCTTCTTCAAGGCCTCGCGCAGCAGCGCGTACACCTTGGCGCCGCGCCCGGTGGGCGCGAGGTAGTACGGCCGCTCGAAGTAGATGAAGGGGATGTCCGCCGCCGGCACGAACGCCTCGATCTCCACCATCTGCGTGGAGCGCGGATACACCGCGGCGATCTCCTCGTCCGAAAGGACCACGTAGCGGCCGTCGCCCTGCGCGACGCCGCGCACGATGTCCTCCTTCGCGATCTCGCGCCCGGTGCGCTTGTTGACGCGCTTGTATCCCACCGGGTCCATGGAGCGGCGGTCGAGCCAGTCGAAGTCGATGCCGCTCTCGCCGCTGGCCGGGTGCAGGCTGACCGGGATGTGGACCAGCCCGAAGCTGATCGCGCCCTTCCACAGCGCGCGGCGGCTGCGTGGGCGCGGGCTATGTGATTTCTTCTTCGCCATGACGCTCCTTCCGGTGGCGGAACAGCGTCATTAGGCGCGCCGGGCTTCGCGTGCGCAGCCATCGCCGGCTGCGAGGCGCTGTGGGAAGCGGCCTACCCGCGAAGCCCGCGCCGGGTGCTACCAGATCACCACGCGCTTCCCGCCGGCATTGACCATGGGATCGGTGTCCTTGCAGCCGAAGGCCGGCGCGAACGCCGGATGGTTGGTCAGCGGCGCCCAGGCGCGCACGTGCCCGGGCGCATGCGGATCGGAAACCAGCCGCACCTTCAGCGCCTCGGGCCGGTACTGCGTGCGCCACATGGCCGCCCAGCCATGGAAGAAGCGCTGGTCGCGGGTGAGCCCGTCGATCATCGGGTCCTCCTTGCCCGCGGACGCCTTCTGCAGCGCGTCGTAGGCAATGGAAAGGCCGCCGAGGTCGGCGATGTTCTCGCCCAGCGTGAGGTTGCCGTTCACCTTCATGCCGTCGACCTCGTAGGCGCTGTACTGCTGCACCAGCCTGCCGGTCAGCGCCTTGAAGCGCCGCGCGTCCTCCTCGCTCCACCACTCCTCGAAGTTGCCGGACGGACCGAAGCGCGAGCCCTGGTCGTCGTAGCCATGCGTGAGCTCGTGGCCGATCACGCCGCCGATGGCCGCGTAGTTGACCGCATCGTCCGCCTCCGGGTCGAAGAACGGCGGCTGCAGGATGGCGGCCGGGAACACGATCTCGTTGAGCAGCGGATGGTAGTAGGCGTTGACGGTCTGCGGCGTCATGCCCCACTCGGTGCGGTCCACCGGCTTGCCGATCTTCGAGAGCTGCCAGCGGTAGTTGAACTCCGCGGCCGCCGCGGCATTGGCGAAGTAGCTCTCGCGCGAGGTGGCCAGGCCCGACCAGTCGCGCCACTTTTCCGGATAGCCGATCTTCGCGGTGAACGCATTCCACTTCTCCAGCGCGCGCGCCCTGGTCTCCGCGCCCATCCAGTCGAGCTTCTCGATGCGCTCCTTCAGCGCCGCCGTCAGGTTCGAGACCAGCGCCTCCATGCGCGCGCGCGACTCGGGCGGGAAGGCCACCTGCACGTACAGCTGCCCCATCGCCTCGCCGGCGCCGTCCTCCAGCGCCGCGAGCACGCGCTTCCAGCGCGGCCGCTGCTCCTCCATGCCCTGCAGGATGCGGCCGTAGAAGTCGAAGGCGGCATCGGTGAACTGCCGGCCGAGGTACGGCGCGGCGGCATCGACGAGGCGGAAGCGCAGGTAGGCCTTCCAGTCCTGCACCGGAACCTCGGCCAGCATGCGGTCGACCTCGCGGTGGAAGTCCGGGATGGCCAGCGAGAACTTCGCCGGCGCCGCCACTCCCTGCGAATCGAAGAACACCGACCACGGGAAGTTGGGCGTCAGCGCGTCGGCCTCGGCCAACGTCACCGGGTTGTAGTACAGCGACACGTCGCGGGAGAGCTCCTCCTGCGACTTCGAGGCGCGCGCCAGCCGCGTCTCCATCGCCATCACCACGCCGGCCTGCCGCGCCGCCTCCTCCGCCGGCACGCCCGACAGCTCGAGCATGCGGGCGACGTGCTTCACGAAGGCCTCGCGGATGTCCTTCTTGTCGTCGTCGAAGTAGTAGCTGCGGTCCGGCAGGCTGGTGCCACCCTGCGAGGCATAGGCGATCACCATGGCCGAGTCCTCGAAGTCCGACTCCGGCTCGAACCCGAACAGCGGGTTCTCGCCACGCGCCGCCACGGTGCGCAGGTGCGCCGCCACCGAGGCGCCGTCGGTGAGTGCCTCGATCTCCGCCAGGCGGCTGGCGAGCGGCGTGATGCCGGCCGCGTCCAGCTTCGCCTCGTCCATGCCGGTCACCCAGAAGTCCGCCACGATCTTCTCGATGCCGGCGGGATTGGCCCGCGCGGCCACCTGCTCGGCGATCTGCTTCCGCACCTGCAGCGAGCGCTCCGCCAGCACGTTGAAGGCGCCCCAGCTGGTCTGGTCCGGCGGGATGGGGTTGGCCGCCAGCCACTTGCCGTTGGTGTGCGCGCCGAAGTCCACGCAGGCGGAGACCTCCGGATCGAGGTCCGAGGCGTGGAAGCGGATGGGCTGGATGAGCTGCGACTCGTCGAGCAGGTACCCGCCCGCCGCGGCGGCAGCCGCGTCGCCGGGCGCATTGCGGCAGCCCGCAATGGCGAGGAGGACGGCGGCGGCGACGGGCGCGATGGGCGCGCGCGGGGCGAAGCGGGACATGGGCGGCTCCTGTGCGGACGGACGGGAAGAGGGAAAGGCCGGGAGTTTATCCCCGTCAAGGCACGGGTCGGACGAAAGCACCTGCCCGGGCATGCGAAAATGCATGGATGAGCGCGCGCCTGTTCGTCATCTCCGCCCCCTCGGGCGCCGGCAAGACCAGCCTGGTCAAGGCCCTGCTGCAGCGCCTGCCGGGCCTGAAGGTGTCCATTTCCCACACTACCCGGCCACCCCGGCCCAACGAGCAGCACGGCCGGGAGTACTACTTCGTCTCCATCGGCGAGTTCGAGCGCATGGTGGCCGAGGGCGCCTTCCTCGAGCACGCCCGGGTGTTCGACAACTACTACGGCACCAGCCTCCCCCAGCTGCGGGAAAAGCTCGCCGCCGGCCACGACGTGATCCTGGAGATCGACTGGCAGGGGGCCCGGCAGGTCCGCCAGGCCGTGCCCGGCTGCTGCTCCATCTTCATCCTCCCCCCCTCCCTGGAGGCCCTGAAGACCCGCCTGAACGGCCGCGGCACCGACTCC
>QGUX01000378.1 GCA_003242275.1 Pseudomonadota bacterium
CCGCCACAGCGCGCGCATCCAGCAGTCCATGGGCGACTTCACCCGCGTGGCGCAGGAGAGCCTGGCCGCGCAGCGGCTGGTCAAGGTCAGCAACGCGCAGGCGGCCGAGGCGCGGCGCTTCGAGGCCGTCAACGAGCAGAACCGCCGCAACCACCAGCGACTGCTGCGGGCGCGTGCCGCCAGCAACCCGGTGGTCCAGATGGTGGCGGCGCTGGGCCTGGCGGCGGTGCTGGCGTTCGCGCTCTCGCGCGTGCTGGCCGCGCGCGTTCCGGTCAACGAGTTCGTCAGCTACATCGCGGCCATGATGCTGGTGATGTCGCCGCTGCGCCGGCTGGTCAACGTGGGCGGGCCGCTGCAGCAGGGCATCGCCGCCGGCAGCGGCATCTTCGCCGTGCTGGACCTGCCGCGCGAACGGGACCACGGCACGCGAAGGCTGGATCGCGCCCGCGGCGCCATCACCTTCCGCAACGTGCGCTTTGCCTACGAGGGCGCAGCGGAGGCGGTGCTGGAGGGCATCGATTTCGAGGTGCATCCGGGCGAGACGCTGGCCATCGTCGGCCGCTCGGGGGCCGGCAAGTCCACGCTGGTGGGCCTGCTGCCGCGGTTGTACGACCCGGTGTCCGGCGCGGTGCTGCTCGATGGCGTGGACGTGCGCGAGTACCGCCTGCACGACCTGCGCCGCCAGATCGCCTACGTCGGACAGGAGGTGCAGCTCTTCGATGCCACGCTGCGCGAGAACATCGCGCTGGGCATGGAGGAGGCGGAGGAGGCGGCCGTGCGCCGCGCGGCCGAAGACGCACACGTGATGGAATTCGCCGCGCAGCTTCCGCAAGGCCTGGAGACCCGCGTGGGCGAAGGGGGCGGCCTGCTGTCCGGCGGACAGCGCCAGCGCGTGGCCATCGCGCGTGCCATCCTGCGCGATGCGCCCATCCTGATCCTGGACGAGGCCACCTCGGCGCTGGACGCCGAGTCCGAGCGCCACGTGCAGGAGGCGCTGGCGCGGCTGGCCGCGGGCCGCACCACGCTGGTGATCGCGCACCGGCTTTCCACCGTGGAGCAGGCCGACCGCATCCTGGTGCTGGAGGGCGGCCGCGTCGTGCAGTCCGGCACGCATGCCGCGCTGCTGGCGCAGGACGGCCTGTACCGCCAGCTCCACCAGCTCCAGTTCAATGCCTGAGAGGAGACTCGCGCGCTGGCTCGAGCGTCGCTGGTACGGCGATGCCGCGCCGCTGCCGCTGCTGCCGCTGTCCTGGCTGTATGGCGGTGCCGTGCGCCTGCGGTGCCTGGCCTTCCAGGCCGGCATCCGCCGCAGCCGGCAAGCCGGCGTGCCCACGGTGGTGATCGGCAACCTCACCGCCGGCGGCACGGGCAAGACACCGCTGGTGCTCTGGCTCGCAACCGAGCTCCGGCGGCGCGGCGCATCGCCGGGCATCGTGCTGCGCGGCCACGGCGGCACGCAGCGCACGGCGCATCTGGTGTCGCCGGACGACGATGCGGCGCGCGTGGGAGACGAGGCGCTGCTGCTGGCGCGCCGCGCGGGCTGCCCGGTCGCGGTCGGTGTGCAGCGCGAGCGGGCCGCGAAGCTGCTGGTGCAGGAGGGTTGCGATGTCGTGGTCGCGGACGACGGCCTGCAGCACCTGGCGCTGGCGCGCGACCTGGCGGTGGTGGTCATCGACGGTGCGCGCGGCTTCGGCAATGGCGCGCTGCTGCCCGCCGGGCCGCTGCGCGAACCGGCATCGCGGCTGGCGGCCGCGGATCTGGTGGTGCTGCACGGCGAGGATCGCCGCGGGGTGCTGCCGGCCGGCATCGTGCCGGTGCGCATGCAGCTCGTCGCCACCGCGTTGCGCGAGCTGGGCAGCGACGCGGGGGGGCCGCTTCGCAGCCTCGAAGGAAGCCGGGGGCAGGCGCTCCCGGGCATGGGAAATCGGAAAGCTTTA
>QGUX01000189.1 GCA_003242275.1 Pseudomonadota bacterium
GCAGCCGCGCCAGCGGCTCATTGCCCGCCGTGTGGGGGCCGAACAGCGCGCGGTCGAGCAGTTGCCAGAATCTCTGCCACATGCCCGTGGGCGCCGCGGGTCAGCCGGCGCGGGTTTCCGGCCCGGTGAGCCGGCGCAGCGCCTCCTCGTAGCGTGCGGCGGTCTGCCGGATGACCTCGGCGGGCAGGCGCGGGCCGGGCGCCTTCTTGTCCCAGTCCAGCGTCTCCAGGTAGTCGCGCACGTACTGCTTGTCGAAGGAGGGCGGGCTGATGCCCTCGCGCCAGGTGTCCGCCGGCCAGAAGCGGGAGGAGTCGGGCGTGAGGGCCTCGTCGATCAGCACCAGCTCGCCGTCGGGGGCCAGGCCGAACTCGAACTTGGTGTCGGCAATGATGATGCCCCGCCGGGCCGCATGCTCCGAGGCGAAGCGGTACAGCGCGATCGACACGTCGCGCACCCGCGCCGCCAGCTCCGGGCCGATGCGGCGCGCGGCCTCCTCGAAGCTGATGTTCTCGTCGTGGTCGCCCACGGCCGCCTTGGTGGCCGGCGTGAAGAGGGTCTCCGGCAGTTTCGAGGCCTGTTTCAGCCCCGGCGGAAGCGGGATGCCGCACACCTGTCCGGTGGCCTGGTAGTCCTTCCAGCCCGAGCCGATCAGGTAACCGCGTACCACGGCCTCGATGGGCAGGGCGTCGAGCCGCCGCGCGATCACCGCCCGTCCCTCCACCTGCGCGCGCTCGGCCGGGTCCGGCAGCACGTCGGCCAGCGGCCGGTCGATCAGGTGGTTGGGGATGATGTGCCGCGTGCGCCCGAACCAGAAGTTCGAGATGGCATTGAGGATGCGGCCCTTGCCCGGGATGGGATCGGGCAGGATCACGTCGAACGCGGACAGCCGGTCGGTGGCGACGATCAGCAGGGTCTCGTCGTCGATGGCATAGACGTCGCGCACCTTGCCACGGTGGATGCGCGCCAGGCTGGTGAGCCGCGACTCGTGGAGGGCGGCAGGGGAGCTCGTATTCAAGCTTGCTACCATAAACCAATGCAGTGGACGGGAAAACTGATCGGCGGTGCCCTCGGGATGGCCCTGGGGCCGGTCGGCGCGCTGCTGGGGGTGGCCATCGGCCACCAGTACGACCTGATCCAGGAACGTCGCGCCCGACCGGCCGGCGAGCAGTTCTTCCTCAGCACCTTCCGCCTGATGGGCCACGTGGCCAAGGCCGACGGCCGCGTCAGCGAGCGGGAGATCGAGGCTGCCCGGCAGGTGATGCGCGACCTGAGGCTCGACCCGCAGCAGGTGCAGGCCGCCATCGCCGAGTTCACGCGCGGCAAGCAGCCGGACTTCGACCTGGCGCAGGAAATGGCCGAACTCGCCACCGCCTGCCATTCGCGGCCGGAGATCCTGCGCGCCTTCATCGAGATCCAGCTGCGCTTCGCGATCGCCGGGGGCGTCGGCGCTGCGGCCCGCGAGCGGGTGGTGCGCGCGGCCGGCATGCTGGGCATCCCGCCGGAGCTGTTCGCACGCATCGAGGCGGCCATGCGCGGCGGGCGTTCCTCGGCAGGGCTCGCCGAGCGGGTGGCGGCCGCCTACCGCACGCTGGAGGTGGATCCTTCGGTCAGCAACGAGGAGCTCACCCGCACGTACCGCCGGCTGATGAGCCGCCACCATCCGGACAAGCTCAAGGCCAACGGCCTGCCCGAGTCGATGATGGAGCACGCCAAGCAGCGCACCCAGGCCATCCGCGAGGCCTACGAGCTGCTGCGCGAGCAGCGTGGCATGATGTGAGTGGAGTCGTGATGGACGGCATGATCGAAGTCGACGGGCTGGTGCGCGCCTTCGGCACCTTCGAGGCCGTGCGCGGCATGAGCTTCACGGTGGGCCGCGGCGAGATATTCGCCTTCCTCGGGCCCAACGGCGCCGGCAAGACCACCACCATCAAGATGATGACCACGCTGCTCAAGCCCACCCGCGGCAGCATCCGCATCGACGGGCTGGACGTGGTCGCCCACCCCCACCAGGCGCGCCGCCGCTTCGGCATCGTGTTCCAGGACCCCAGCCTCGACGGCGTGCTGACGGCCAGGGAGAACATGGAGCTGCATGCCGCGCTGTATTCCGTGCCGCGCCGGGAGCGGCGCGGGCGCATCGAGCGGCTGCTGCGGGAATTCGAGCTGTGGGACCGCCGCGACCAGCAGACGCAGGCCTTCTCCGGCGGCATGAAGCGCCGCCTGGAGATCGCCCGGGCATTCCTGCATTCCCCGCGCGTGCTGTTCCTCGACGAGCCCACGCTGGGACTCGACCCGCAGAGCCGCCACCAGCTCTGGAACCATGTGCGCAAGCTCAACGAGACGGAGGCGGTGACGGTGTTCCTGACCACGCATTACATGGACGAGGCCGAGCGCGTGGCCCATCGCATCGCCGTCATCGACCACGGCCGCATTGCGGACCTGGGCACGGCGGCGGAGCTGAAGGCCCGCACCGGCACCGACTCGCTGGAGGGGGCCTTCCTCGCCCTCACCGGCACGGCCCTGCGCGACGAGACGGCAGGCAACCTCGAGCGGATGCGGCAGCTCGTGAAAGGATGGCGGCGATGAATGCGGTGTTCGTGCTCTGGTTGCGGAGCCTGAAGCATTTCGTTCGCTCGAAGGCGCAGATGTTCTCCTCGGTGGGCCAGCCGATGCTCTACCTGCTGGCCCTGGGTTTCGGCCTGGGGCCGGTGTTCCAGCGCGCGGGCGCGGGCAACTACATCCAGTTCGTCGCGCCGGGCGTGGTCACCATGACGGTGCTGTTTTCCGCGATGTTTTCCGGCATCGGCCTGATCTGGGACCGCCAGTTCGGGGTGCTGAAGGAAACCCTGGTGGCGCCCGTGCCGCGGGTGGCGGTGATGGCCGGGCGCACCCTGGGCGGGGCGACCGTGGCGCTGCTGCAGGGGCTCCTGGTGCTGGCGCTGTGCGCGGTGGTGGGTTTCCGCCCGGCGGGCGTGGCGGCGCTGGCCGGGGCGCTGCTGTTCATGGCGCTGATCGCGCTGGTGTTCTGCGCCCTGGGCACGGCTCTGGGCAGCCGGCTGGACAACTTCCAGGCCTTTCCCGCGGTGACCAACTTCCTGATGATGCCCATGTTCTTCCTCTCCGGCGCGCTGTTCCCGCTGGACGGCCTGCCCCGGGCCATGAAGGTCGTCACCGCCGTGAACCCGCTCAGCTATGGCGTGGACGGAGTCCGCGGCGCGCTGACCGGCGCATGGCACTTCGCCCCCGCCACCGACCTGGTGGTGCTGGTGGCGACGGGCGTGGCGTTCGTGGCGCTGGGGGCGTGGTCCTTCTCGCGCATCCAGCTGTGAGTCCCTGCGGCCGGGCGCGTAGAATGCCCGGGCCATGAACCCGCCCTGGATCGCCCCTTCCATCCTGTCGGCCGACTTCGCCCGCCTCGGCGAAGAGGTGGATGCCGTGCTCGCCGCCGGCGCCGACGTGGTGCACTTCGACGTGATGGACAACCACTACGTGCCCAACCTCACCGTGGGGCCGCTGGTGTGCGAGGCGCTGCGCAAGCACGGCGTCACCGCGCCCATCGACGTGCACCTGATGGTCAAGCCCGTGGACCGCATCATCCCGGACTTCGCGAAGGCCGGCGCCTCCATCATCAGCTTCCATCCCGAGGCCAGCGAGCACATCGACCGCACCATCGCGCTGATCAAGGAGAACGGCTGCAAGGCCGGCCTGGTGTTCAACCCGGCGACGCCGCTGAACTGGCTGGACCACACGCTGGAGAACCTCGACCTCGTGCTGGTCATGTCGGTGAATCCCGGCTTCGGCGGCCAGAAGTTCATTCCCGGCGCGCTGGCCAAGCTCAGGGAGGTGCGCCGGCGCATCGATGCCTGCGGGCGCGACGTGCGGCTGGAGATCGACGGCGGCGTCAAGGTCGACAACATCGGCCTGATCGCCAGGGCCGGCGCCGACACCTTCGTGGCCGGTTCGGCGATCTTCGGCGAAAAGGACTACCGCGCCGTGATCGGGGCCATGCGCCGGAACATCGAACAGGCGCGCACCATCGCCGTCTGAGCCCCCGGAACGGAAAACCCGGCGCGTAGCCGGGTTTTGCCGGGTCAATGCGCGGGACGCCTATTCCTCGTCGTCCCAGTCGTCGTCATCCTCGTCCGTCCCGGGCCGGCCCACCATGGCCTTCACCGTGCCGGTGGCGCCGGTCGGCTGGGCCGGCACGATCACCGGGCGGGTCTTCATCTTCGGCCGGGCATTGAACACCACGATGGTCTTGCCGGTGGCGCGCAGCAGGCCTTGGTCTTCCAGCACCTTCAGCACCCTGCCGGCCATCTCGCGCGAACAGCCCACCAGGCGCGAAAGCTCCTGGCGCGAGACCTTGATCTGCATGCCCTCCGGATGCGTCATCGCGTCGGGCTCGTTGCACAGGTCCATGATGGCGTGCGCCACGCGGCCGGTGACGTCGACGAAGGCCAGGTCGCCCAGCTTGCGGTTGGTGCGGTCCAGGCGCGTGGCCAGCTGCGTGGCCAGCTCGAACACCAGGCCCGGCGATTCGGCGGCGATCTGGCGGAAGCGCGGGTAGGTCATCTCGGCCAGCTCGCACTGGTTGCGCGTGCGCACCCAGGCGCTGCGCGTGGGCTGGTCGTGGAACAGTCCCATCTCGCCGAAGAACTGGCCCTTGTTCAGGTAGGCCAGCACCATCTCGTTGCCTTCCTCGTCCTCGATCATCACCTCGACCGAGCCGCTGATGATGTAGTAGAGGACGTCGGGCAGGTCGCCCGCATGGATGATCACGGTCTTGCTGGGCACCGTGCGGATGCGGCAGTAGCTCAGGAACCGGTTGATCGCGGGGATGTCGCTGAGCGGCTTGATGTCGTCCATTGTTGTCGTTCTCGACGTAATGCCCGGAGATTGGGACATGGCTCCCTGTTTACCGGCTCCTTTGTATTACATAACGAGGCGCCTGGGCAACCGCGCAGGGTGTGACCGCGGTCGCAGATACCGCGGCCGGATCGATCAGATCCAGCGCGCGGTGGTGGTCATGACGCGCGAGGCCAGGTGCATGGCGAGGCGGACGGGCGCGGGCAGGTCCACCCCGCCGGCGCGGGGCGCCATCTCCCCGTGGGTCATCTCGTCGGCCCGCATCTGCTCCAGGATGGCGCGGCTGCGCGCGTCCTCCCCCGGCAGCTGCGCCAGATGCGAGTCCAGGTGCCGTTCCACCTGCCGCTCGGTCTCGGTGACGAAGCCCAGGCTGACCCGGTCGGAGGCCAGCCCGGCCACCATGCCGATGGCGAAGGAGCCCGCGTACCAGAAGGGGTGCAGCAGGCTGCGGCGATCGGACAGTTCGGCCAGCCGCTGCTCGCACCAGGCCAGGTGGTCGGTTTCCTCCCGGGCGGCCTTTTCCAGCAGCGCGCGGGTTTGCGGGTCGCGGGCCACCAGCGCCTGGCCGTGGTAGAGCCCCTGCGCGGCCACCTCGCCGGCGTGGTTGACGCGCATCAGGCCGGCCACGCGACGGCGCTCGGCCTCGGGCAGGGCGTCGGTGGCAGGCGTGCCCGGCGTGGGCCGCTCGGCCCGGGACGGCCCGAACAGTGCCCGCAGGGCCCGGTCCGCGCTCACAAGTAATTGATCCGGAAGGCTTCTTTCAGCTCGCATGCAGGCTACTATATATGTGCCGCCGGCGCAGGTGTCCTGCGGCAAGGGACGCTTGGAATGCGGCCCCCGCTTCGATTACACTCTGCGGCCTTTTTTACGGCACCCCCGTTCCGCAAGGCGGCCGGCGGGGCCCTTGAGCACCGGTAGATCAAGATGAGCACCACATTCGTCAAACCCGCCGAAGTCCGCGCGGACTGGTACGTCATCAACGCCGAGGGCAAGACCCTGGGGCGCCTGGCCACCCAGCTCGCCCACCGGCTGAAGGGCAAGCACAAGCCCGACTACAGCCCCCACGTGGACATGGGCGACAACCTGATCGTGCTGAACGCGGGCAAGATCCGCGTCACCGGCGCCAAGCTCACCGACAAGCTCTACCACCGGCACACCGGCTACCAGGGCAACCTGAAGACCACGTCGCTGGGCAAGCTGCTGAAGGAGCATCCCGAGCGCGCGCTGCAGTACGCCGTGAAGGGCATGCTGCCGAAGAACACCCTGGGCCGGAAGATGTTCCGCAAGCTGCACGTGTTCGCCGGCAACGAGCATCCGCACAAGGCCCAGCAGCCCAGGCCGCTGGAACTGTAATCCGCCACCGTTTCCAACCACAGACACCGACAGATGGCAGCAGCAACCAACTACGGCACCGGCCGGCGCAAGACCGCCACCGCCCGCGTCTTCATGAAGCCGGGCACCGGCCGCATCACGGTCAATGACCGGCCGCTCGACGAATTCTTCGGCCGCGAGACCGGCCGCATGATCGTGCGCCAGCCGCTGGCCGTGGCGCAGGTCGAGGACCGCTTCGACTTCAACGTGAAGGTGAGCGGCGGCGGCATCACCGGGCAGGCCGGCGCGATCCGCCATGGCATCACCCGGGCGCTGATCGAGTACGATGAGGGCCTGCGCAAGCCGCTGCGCCAGGCCGGGTTCGTGACCCGCGACGCGCGCGAGGTGGAGCGCAAGAAGGTCGGTCGCCGCAAGGCCCGCCGCGGTCCGCAGTACTCGAAGCGTTAAGATACGCTTCGGGTCCGGGCGATCTGGATATTGGGGGATCGTCTAGCGGTAGGACTACGGACTCTGACTCCGTCAACCTTGGTTCGAATCCAAGTCCCCCAGCCAACCTGAGAAGGGCGCCGCGAAAACGGCGCCCTTTTCGTTTGCGCGTTGCCCCCGTACCTGGCCCGGCCGGGGATGCCTGGCGCGGGATGGCGGTCAGGCCGAGGCCGGTTCCGCGGGGACCAGTGGTTCGCCGGCGCGCCCCTGGAAGCCCTGCGAGACCAGCGACTTCAGTTCTTCCACATGCGCGGTGCTGCGCCTGTCCTGCTGCCAGAACAGGTACGTCGCCGCGAAGGGCAACAGGATCCCCAGGCCGGCGGTGACGGATGCGAGCAGCATCCCGATGATGAAGGTGAGGACGAACACGACCACCAGCGCCTTCCACAG
>QGUX01000190.1 GCA_003242275.1 Pseudomonadota bacterium
GGATGGCCCGGCGCCGCGCGCGCAGTTCGCGCCGCAGCAGGCGCCGCGCCTCGGGATCGCCGGTCATGGGACCACTGCGGCGTCGGCCGCAATGAAAGAAGAGGGGACGCCACCCGCCTGTGCCGGTGCGAACCGTTGCTCTCGAACCGGAGCAACAAGGTGGGGCAGGCATGCGGAAGGTAAGGCTTCCCGCGCGAGGCGGACATGCACAGCACAGCCGCAAGGCCCGCCCCTGGGTGTTTCAATTAGGGTCCGAGGTAACCCGATCCGCGTGTCGAACACCGCAGGCGGCGCCAGCACCACTTTACTACAGTTCGAGCTGCTGACCCTGCGCCAGTGCACGTTCCACCCGCTCGCGCATCTGCCGCACGCGGGTGCCCAGTTCGCGGGCGGTGCGCTCCTCGCGCACCTGCGACTTGCCGAGTTCGTTGGCCATGTTCAGGCCGGCCATGATGAGCCAGCGCTCCATGCCCATGCCGCGGGCGCTCTCGCGGGCCTTCTTCAGCCGCTCCTCGAGCAGGGTGGCGGCGCGCATCAGGTCGTCGCGCTCGTTGGGCGGGCAGGCGATCAGGTATTCCTTGTCGAGGATGCGGATGCTGACGGGTTCGGCCGCCGCGCCGCTCATATGCCGTTCTCCAGCATGCGCAGGCGGGAGATCATGGCCTCGACGCCGGCGCGGGCCTGCTCGTTCTTCTGCAGCAGGGCGGCACGCTCGCTGGCGAGGTGTTCCTGGCGGTGGCGCAGGGCGCGGTTCTCTTCGGTGAGCTGCTGCACCAGCGAGAGCAGTTCGTTGATGCGCACTTCCAGGCGCTGCAGGTCGGCTTCGATGGCCGCTTGGCCGTGTTCCTGGCTCATTTGCGCGCAATACTGCCTGCAGCACCGCTCACCCGGCAAGTCCTCGCGCGCCGGTGACGGGGCGCGAGGCATAATAGGCAGCACATGGCCGCATCCGCCCAAACCTTCGACGACCTGCAGCGCGCGCTGGTGCAGGCCCGCGCGCTGACCGACGCGGCCGAGGCCCACGGCACGCTGGTGGGCTCGCTGTGCGCCTCGGGCTGCACGCTGGCGGACTGGCTGGCCGAGATCCTGCCCGATGGCCGCGCCGAGGGCGCGGCGGCGGAGCGCCTGCGGGAGGTGTTCGACGCCACGGCGGGCGCGCTGAAGGATGGCGCAATGGAATTCCAGCCGCTGCTGCCGGGGGACGATGCGCCCATCGCCGAGCGCACCAGCGCGCTGGGGGAGTGGTGCCAGGGCTTCCTTTATGGACTGGGGACCGGCTCCGCCCTGCCCGACGCCTCCTCGCTCGAGGGCGAGGCCGCCGAGGTGCTGCGCGACATGACGCAGATCACCCGCGTCGACGTCGATCCCGACGACGGCGCCGAGTCGAACGAGGCCGCCTACGCCGAGCTGGTCGAATACGTGCGCGTGGGCGTGCAGATCCTCTACGACCACCTGCAGCCGCTGCGCGAGCCGCCGGCCACCCGCCCGGCGCAGGAGCGCCTGCATTGAGCCCGCGGGGCGCGCCCAGGGGCACGGCCGGCATCGCCGCCCGCGCCGCGTCACTGCGCGCGACCAATGGCGAGTTCGCCCGCCGCCGCCGCCAGCTGGCGCGGCTGATGGGCAGGAACTCCATCGCCATCCTGCCGGCTGCGCCGGTGCGCATCCGCAACAACGACGTCGAGTATCCCTACCGCCAGGACAGCGACTTCTACTACCTGACCGGCTTCCCCGAGCCCGAGGCGGTGGCGGTGCTGGTGCCGGGCCGCGAGGCGGCCGAATACATCCTGTTCGTGCGCGACCGCGACCCGCACAAGGAGACCTGGGAGGGGCGGCGGGCGGGTCCGCAGGGCGCGGTGCAGCGCCATGGCGCGGACGACGCCTTCCCGATCGGCGACCTGGACGAGATCCTGCCGGGGCTGATGGAGAACCGCGAGCGGGTGTACTACGCCATGGGCACGCACCCGGAGTTCGACCAGAAGGTGCTGGGCTGGCTGCAGACGCTCAGGGGCCTGGCCCGCCACGGCAAGCACCCGCCGCAGGAGATGATCGCGCTCGACCACGTGCTGCACGACATGCGGCTGTACAAGAGCCGCACCGAGGTGGCGCTGATGCGCGAGGCCGGACGCATCGCCGCGGCCGCGCAGGTGCGCGCGATGCGCCATACGGCGCCGGGCCGCTACGAGTACCAGATCGCCGCCGAGATCATGCACGAGTACGGCCGGCACAATGCCACGGCCTCCTACCAGCCCATCGTCGGCGGCGGGGCCAACTCCTGCATCCTGCACTACCGCGAGAACGACGCGCGCCTGGCCGACGGCGACCTGCTGCTGGTGGACGCGGGCTGCGAATACCAGTACTACGCCTCGGACATCACCCGTACCTGGCCGGTCAACGGCCGCTTCACATCGGCGCAGCGCGAGGTCTACGAGATCGTGCTCGAGGCGCAGAAGGCGGCCATCGCCGCCACCAGGCCCGGCAACCACTGGAACCAGGCGCACGAGGCCGCGGTCGAGGTCATCACACGGGGACTGGTGGACCTGGGGCTGCTCAAGGGCCGCGTGCCGCAGCTCATCAAGGACGGTGCCTACCGGAAGTTCTTCATGCACCGCACCGGCCACTGGCTGGGCATGGACGTGCATGACGTGGGCGACTACAAGGTCGGGGATGAATGGCGCGTGCTCGAGCCCGGCATGGTGATGACGGTGGAACCGGGCATCTACATTCCCGCCGGCACCCGCGGCGTGCCGAAGCGCTACTGGAACTGCGGCATCCGCATCGAGGACGACGTGGTGGTCACCGCCACCGGCTGCGAGGTGCTGACCTCGGACGTGCCCAGCGACCCGGACGAGGTCGAGGCGCTGGTGGGTTCACTGGCGCAGCAGTAGATCCATGGCCACGCCGCGCCCGGACGAGACCAGCGCCTTCGACATCGCCATCGTCGGGGGCGGCCTGGCGGGCGCGAGCCTGGCGGTGGCCCTGAAGGACCTTCCTCTCTCCATCGCGCTGGTCGAGGCCTTCGCGCCCGACAGTGCCGCCCAGCCCAGCTTCGACGAGCGCACCACCGCGCTGGGCAATGCCAGCCGCCGCATCTTCGAGGCGCTGGGCGTGTGGCCGGCGCTGTTGCCCGAGGCCGCGCCCATCACCGCCATCCATGTCTCGGATGCGGGACGCTTCGGTTTTGCGCGCCTCGAAGCCGCCGCGCTGGGCCAGCAGGCGCTGGGTTACGTGGTGCCCAACCGCGTGCTGGGGCGGGAGCTGTGGCGCGCGCTGGCCGGCGCGCCGCGTGTCAGCGCCTTCATGCCGGCGCGCGTGACCGCGCTGGAGCAGGCCGCGGACCACATCGGCATCCGCATGGAGCACGAGGGCCGCACACGCACCCTCGGCGCGCGGCTGGTGGTGGCCGCCGACGGCGCCCACTCGCTGGTGCGCCAGGCGGCAGGCCTCACGGCGCAGGTGGATGACTACGAGCAGGTGGCCGTGGTGGCGGCGCTGCGCACCGACCAGCCGAACGACGGCACCGCGTACGAGCGTTTCACCGCGGCCGGCCCGATGGCGCTGCTGCCCCTCCTGCATGGCGCGGCGGGGGCGGGCGATGCGGGCCCCGGTGTCCCGGCCGCGCCGCGTCCGGCGGCCGGCGCCTGGCGCACGCTGGTGTGGGCCGCGCGGCCGCATGATGCGGAGCGGCTGCTCTCGCTTGCGCCGGACCAGTTCATGTCCGAGTGGCAGCAGGCCTTCGGCCACCGCGCCGGGCGCGCGCTGCAGCTCGGCAGGCGCGGCCGCTATCCGCTGGCGCTGACCCGCAGCCGCGGCACCGTGGCGCCGCGCATCGTGCTGCTGGGCAACGCGGCGCAGTCGCTGCATCCGGTGGCGGGGCAGGGGTTCAACCTGGCGCTGCGCGACGTGGCCGTGCTGGCCGAGCTGCTGGCAGGGGATGTCACCGCCGATCCTGGTGCGCCCGAGCGCCTCGCTGCCTATGCCGAAGAGCGCGAGCAGGACCGCCGTGGCGTCATCGGCTTCACCGATACGCTGGTGCGCGTGTTCAGCAGCAACCGTCCGCTGCTGGCGGCGGCGCGTGATGCGGGCCTGCTGGCATTCGACTTGCTGCCGCCGGCCAAGCGCGCGCTGGCACGCGTGAGCCTGGGCTTCGGCGCACGTGCGCCGCGGCTGGCGCGCGGACTGGGCCTGGGAGGCGGGGCATGAGCCAGGACTTCGACGTGGTGATCGCGGGCGGGGGACTGGTGGGGTCGGCGCTGGCGCTGATGCTGGCCGAGGTGGCGCGCGTGCCCGCGGCGCGCATCGCGCTGCTCGAGCCGCATCCCTCCTCGCCGCCGGCGCCGGGCTCGCCCATCGGCCTGCGCGTCTCCAACATCTCGCCGGTCAATCGCCAGCGGCTCACGCAGCTGGGCGCCTGGCAGCGCCTGGACGCCACGCGCATCGCGCCGGTGCAGTCGATGGCGATCTGGCACGAGAGCATCCCGCCCGACAGCCCGGACACGCTGCGCTTCGATGCCGCCGAGAACCATGCGCCCGAGCTCGGCGTGATCGTCGAGAACCTCGCGCTGCAGGCCGCGCTGCAGGCCGCCTGCCGCGACGCCGGCATGGTGATGATCGAGGAGCGCCTCGGCGGCATCGACGTGCAGGCGGGCGGCGTGGAGGTATCGCTGCGCTCCGGCGGCGGGCCGCTGCGCGCGGAACTGCTGGTGGGCGCCGACGGCGCCGCCTCCACGGTGCGCGGCATGCTGGGACTGCCCGCCGGCACGCGCGACTATGGGCAGCGCGCCATCGTCGGCACCATCGACGTCTCGCGCCCGCACCAGGGCACCGCCTTCCAGCGCTTCCTGTCCACCGGCCCGCTGGCGCTGCTGCCGCTGCCGGGCAGGCAGTGCTCCATCGTCTGGTCGGCCACCGAGCCACTGGCCGCCGAGCTGCTGGCGCTGTCGCCGCAGGAGTTCAGCGCGCGCCTGACCGAGGCCAGCGCCGGCGTGCTCGGTACGCTCGAGCTGGCCGGGGAACGCGGTGCGTTCCCGCTGCGCCGCCTGAACGCCACGCGCTACGTGGCGCCGCGCGCCGCGCTGGTGGGTGATGCCGCGCACGTGATCCATCCGCTGGCGGGGCAGGGCGTGAACCAGGGCTTCGAGGATGCCGCGGCACTGGCCGCCGCGCTGGCGCAGCGGCCGGCGCGCGAGAGCCTGGGGGCCGCCGCGGCGTTGCGCCGCTACGAGCGCGAGCGCCGCGCCGGCAATGCGCTGGTGGGCGGCGTGGTGGACGGCCTCGACGCGCTGTTCACGGGCGCGCCGGCGCCGGTGTCATGGGCGGCGCGCACCGGCATGGCGGTGGTGGCGCGCTCGGCGGCGCTGCGCCGCCTGCTGGTCACGCAAGCGGCAACTGGTCGATCTTTGCCGCGCAGATGAAGTCGTTCTCCGAGAGTCCCTTGATGGCGTGCGTGGTGAAGCGCACGCGGCAGTAGTTGTAGCCCACCTCGAGGTCGGGGTGGTGGTCCTCGATGTTGGCGATGTGCGCCACCGCGTTCACGAAACTCATCGTGCGGAAGAAATCGCGGAAGCGGAATTCGCGCTGGATGGAGGTGGCATCCACCGACAGCTGCCAGTTCTCGTCCAGCCTCTGCAGCACCTCCTCGGCGGCGGCACGCGACAGCGGCGCCACGCCCCCCTCGCAGGGCACGCAGCGGCGGGTGGCCAGATCATCGCTCATGTCTGTACTCCTTGCGGCAGGCGCCGCGGATACGTGCGCTCCACGTAGCGCTCGAGCAGTTCCTGGAATTCCTCGGCGATGCGCTCGCCCTTCAGCGTCACGGTCTTCTCGCCATCCTCGTACACCGGCGCCACCGGGCGCTCGCCGGTGCCGGGCAGGCTGATGCCGATGTTGGCGTGGCGGCTCTCGCCCGGCCCGTTCACCACGCAGCCCATCACCGCCACGGTCATCTGCTCCACGCCCTCGCGTTCGGCGCGCCATGCCGGCATGCGGTGGCGGATGTGCGTCTGGATGCGCTGCGCCAGTTCCTGGAAGTAGGTGCTGGTGGTGCGGCCGCAGCCGGGGCAGGCCACCACCATGGGCAGGAAGGCCCTGAGGCCCATCGACTGCAGGATCTCCTGCGCGACGATGACCTCCTGCGTGCGGTCGCCGCCGGGCTCGGGCGTCAGCGACACGCGGATGGTGTCGCCGATGCCCTCCGCCAGCAGCACCGCGATGCCGGCGGTGGACGCGACGATGCCCTTGCTGCCCATGCCCGCCTCGGTGAGGCCGAGGTGCAGCGGATAGTCGCAGCGCGCGGCCAGGGCCCTGTACACCGCGTGCAGGTCCTGCACGCCGCTGACCTTGGCCGACAGCACGATGCGCTCGCGCGGCAGCCCCAGCGACACCGCCAGCGAGGCGGAATCCAGCGCCGAGCGCACGATGGCCTCGCGCATCACTTCCTGCGCGCTGCGGGGCTCGGCGCTCGCCTTGTTCTCGTCCATCAGCCGCGCCAGCAGGTCCTGGTCCAGGCTCCCCCAGTTCACGCCGATGCGCACCGGCTTGCCCTCGCGGCAGGCCACCTCGACCATCTCGGCGAACTGCGTGTCGCGCTTTGCGCCGCGTCCCACGTTGCCGGGATTGATGCGGTACTTGTCCAGCGCGCGCGCGCACTCCGGGTACTCGCGCAGCAGCTTGTGGCCGTTGAAGTGGAAGTCGCCGATCAGCGGCACCATCTCGCCCATGGCCCGCAGGCGGTCGCGGATGTGCGGCACGGCGGCCGCGGCCTCGGCGCTGTTGACCGTGATGCGGACCAGTTCCGAGCCCGCGCGGGCGAGCTGGCGCACCTGGGCGACAGTGGCTTCGATATCCGCCGTGTCGGTGTTGGTCATGGACTGCACGGCGATGGGGGCCGTGCCACCGATGGCGACGGGACCGACGGACACCTTCAGGGACTGGCGGCGGGCTTGCAGCATGGCCGGCATTGTACTTGGTAGACTTGCTGCTCCATGCAACGATCCAGATCGGCCGGGCAGGACGCGGGCAGGGCGGGCTTTCGGCGCCGGTTTCCGCGGTTATCGCGGCGCCC
>QGUX01000379.1 GCA_003242275.1 Pseudomonadota bacterium
GCCGTGGCCCGGCCGGCCGCCATGGCGCCCCCGCGGGCCCCGGCGGCCTCCCCGGGCGGCACCGGCGCGCTGGCCACGGCCGGGCCGGCGGCCGCCCGGGCCATGCTGGCACGCACTGCCGCCGCCCCCGGGGGCCGCGCCGGTGCGCCCTCGCCCGTCGTCCCTTCGCCCGGGCGGAAGGCCAGCATGCGCACCAGGATCAGCGCGAAGCCGCTGCGCTGGTCGCCGGCCAGCGGCAGGTCGCGGCGGCCGAGCACGCCGACCTGCCAGTAGAGCTGCAGCTCCTCCGGGCTGATGGCGGCCGCCAGTTCCGCCAGGGTTTCCGGCGGCACGTCGTCCTCCTCGTCGTAGGGACGGCCGGCCGCCTGGTACAGCGCCACGCGCGCCAGCAGGCTCACCAGTTCGTCGAGCAGCTGCACGTAGTCGGGCGAGAACTGCTCGAGCTGGCGCGCATGCTCGAGCAGCGCGCCCATGTCCTGGGCGGCCAGCTGCCGCGCGATCTGCACCACGTGCGCGCGGTCCACCGTGCCCAGCATGGCGCGCGTCTCGGCCTCGCGCACCTCGCGCGCACCGCCGAAGGCCAGCTGCTGGTCGAGCAGCGAGAGCGCGTCGCGCAGCGAGCCGTCGGCGGCGGTGGCGATCAGGCGCAGCGCCGCCGGCTCCGCGGCCACGCCCTCCTGCTCCAGGATGTAGGCCAGCCGCGACTGGATCAGGCCCACGGGCAGGCGCTTGAGGTTGAACTGCAGGCAGCGCGACAGCACGGTGATGGGCAGGCGCTGCGGGTCGGTGGTGGCCAGCAGGAACTTCACATGCGGCGGCGGCTCCTCCAGCGTCTTCAGCAACGCGTTGAAGGAGTGCGTGGTCAGCATGTGCACTTCGTCGATCAGGTAGATCTTGTAGCGCCCGCGCGCCGGCAGGTACTGCACGTTGTCGAGCAGCTCGCGCGTGTCCTCGACCTTGGTGCGCGAGGCCGCGTCGATCTCGATCAGGTCGGGAAAGCGGCCGGCGTCGATGTCGGTGCAGGCGGCGCACTGCCCGCAGGGGCGCGCCGACACGCCCTGCTCGCAGTTCAGGCACTTGGCGAAGATGCGCGCCACCGTGGTCTTGCCCACGCCGCGCGTGCCGGTGAACAGGAAGGCGTGGTGCACCCGGCCGGCGTCCAGCGCGTTCGACAGCGCCTTGAGCACGTGCTCCTGCCCCGACATCTCGTCGAAGCTCCTGGGGCGCCACTTGCGGGCCAGTGCCGTGTAACTCATGTCATGCCGGTTTCGATTGGAGGCGGCCCGCACCAGCCGGACATTCGGCGCACGCCCTGTCCGCTACCGTTGCTCCCTTCCGGGCCTGGCGGGGTTCACGGCAGTTCGTCGCGAAGGAGCCAATGCGGGCCACCGTTGAAATCTGGCGGAGGAAGCAGGTGCAGCTCCGCCGCCGGTCCCGGCCCTCGCGGGCCGGAAAGCGGACTATACCATCCGCGGGTGCTCCTCCGGCGCCGCCGGCTGCCCCCCGGAGACGCCCCGGCGCCTCCCCGCACGCCGCATGAACGCCGCGCATGAACATATGGGGCGACAGGACGCACACCGCCTCGCTATACACGCCCTTCACTCGCTTCTGAGGAGGGGACCGCCATGAGTGAAGAAGACATCGCGAAAGGCGAAGGGGACGCCTCGCAGGAAGGCGGCCTGAGCGAGGACTGGCTGGCCACCATCGTGGGCCTTTCCATCCTCGCGCTGGCGCTGTTCGGCCTCATTCCCGCGGGGCTGCTGTGGTGAGCGCGGACGACTCCTTCGCGCGCGGCGACACCGACGCGCTGGCCGACCGCAGCGCCACCTCCCTGCCCTGGGTGATCGCGGGATTGCTCGTCGTGGTCGCACCCCTGTCCTTTTTAACAACTTCGGAGCCACGAGACCGTACTAGAACTTGGTTGCCGTCTT
>QGUX01000191.1 GCA_003242275.1 Pseudomonadota bacterium
CGCCAGGCGCGAGCCGGGGCGCAGCGAAGCCTCGTTTGCCGCGCAGTTCGAATCCGCCGAGCTGCTGACGCTGGGCCTGGTCTACGAGGAGGACCTGCGTTTCGGCGGCGGCGCCTACAGTCCCATGCTGAAGAAGGTGGACCGCTTCACCACCAGGCCGCTGCCGGCCGCACTGCGCGAGCGCGAAGGTTATGCCAGGCGGCTGCGCGCCATCGATGTGGAGGTCAAGCGCATCGTGGCGCGCCTGCAGGCGCGGGGCATGAGGTCTCCTTACCTGCGCACCTATGTCGTCGCCCGCATCAATCCCGTGCGCTTCCACAAGGTGAAGGCCGGCGACAGCAGGCCCGCGATGCCCATCGGGCAGACGCTGGTGCGCATGATGGCGGCCGCGAAGAAGTTCGACCTGGACAAGGTGAATCCCGGTGACCTTGCCTTCGTGGCCGCCGGCGCGGAAGGGAGCGAATAGGTTCCGCAGAGGGATTTCGCTGCGGGGCGGCACAGTCCGGGCCGACGGGGAGGGAGGAATGGGCTAGACTGCCCCTCCCTCTTCTCGCCGCGCAGGCTCCCCCATGAAAATCGCCCAGGACTCGGTCGTCTCCTTCCACTACACCCTGAAAGATGCGGCCGGCGCCGTCATCGACCAGTCCGACGGCGAACCGCTGGCCTACCTCCACGGTTACGGCCAGATCGTGCCGGGCCTGGAGCGGGAACTGACGGGCAAGTCCACGGGCGAGAAGCTCCACGTGCACGTGTTGCCCGCGGACGGCTACGGCGAGTACGACGCGGCCCGGGTGCTGAAGGTGCCGCGCGAAGCCTTGAGCGCCATTCCCGACCTGCAGGAAGGCATGACGCTGACGGCGCGGACGCGCAGCGGCGGCCACCTCGAGGTGCTGGTCACGGAGATCGGGCCGGAGGCCGTCACGGTGGATGGCAACCACCCCCTGGCCGGCAAGGACCTCTTCTTCGACGTCGAGATCGTGGCGGTGCGGGAGGCCAGCGAAGAAGAACTGGCGCACCAGCACGTGCACGGTCCGGGCGGGCACCACCACTGAGACGTCCTGGGCGGAAGCCTTTCGTCCTCTTCCGCATCTCGCCGGATGGTTCCGTTGGTGGCGCCATCCCGAGGCAGTGCGGCCGAAATGCGAAGAATACCGGGGCTGTGGCCCGGGCCCCCATCCTGCTACAGTCGGCGCAAGGATCCTGCGGTTTCACCCAATTACAACTTGAAGGGAGGCTCTCATGAATCGTCTGATTCGTCTTGGCACCACCGCAGCGCTGGCGCTGGCTTCGACCCTGGCCATGTCCCAGGGTGCTCCTTCGCCGGAGGCGCAGGCCAAGTCCGCCATCGAGACTCGCCAGGCGGTGTTCAAGCTGATCTCCAACCAGTTCGGCCCGATCAGCGGCCTGATGCGCAACCAGCAGGCTCCCTTCGATGCCGCGGTGGTGGCCCGCAATGCGGATCGCATCCAGGTGCTCGCCGGCATGATTCCCGAGCTGTTCGATCGCGACACGCGTGAGTTCAAGAACCTGACCACGGCCGCGCTCGACGGCATCTGGGAGAGCAAGGTGGACTTCAGCGGCAAGGCCGACGCTCTGGCCAAGGCCGCGGCCTCGCTGTCCGCGGCCGCCAAGGGCGGCGATCGCGCGGCCACGGTGGCTGCCGCCGGTGAGGTCGGCCGCGCCTGCGGCGCCTGCCACGACGCCTTCCGCGCCAAGCCGCCGGGACGCTGACCGTCTGGCGGGCCGCGGCCCGCCTGCCGCCATGGCCGCGTGCCGGCGACGGCACGCGGTCCATGCTTCGCAGTCGTTACTTCCTCCAGGGAGAGCCGCCAGCGGCGCCCATTTGCCGCCTGGGCCCGGACGCTGGAACCCGGGCGGCTACCGCCACGGAATCCGGCTCGGATTGCCTTCCTGGTGCTGGTCCCACAGGTCCTGCGGGCAGATGTACTCGCCGACCTCGATGCCCGGCGCTTCCTTGAACACCATCCGGATCGTGACCGGTTGCTCGTACACCGGCGGATCATGGAAGGTGATCTGGTTGATGAGCTGCCGGCCGCCTCCTTCCACCGGTTCGATGGAAAGCCGTTCGACGACCCGGAGCTGCGGGCTGCTCGGATAACGGCCGCCTTCGCTGTCGGGAAGGATGTTGGTGGTCTCGATGACGAGCTGCGAGCCCTCCCAGCGTGCATACGACCGGCCCGTGCGGCTGGGCAGGTCCTCGCCGACCACCGGCGGCGATCCGAGGTCGATGCGCCGCACCTGCCCGAATACCTCCGTGAAGACGTAGACGCGCTTCTCCGTCTGCAGGATCTCGAAGGGATACTGCGTGATGGTGGTCAGCAGGTAGGGCAGGCGATAGGGCATGCACGAGGTGTAGTCATCGTCCCGCGTGAGGTCGATCGGCGCCGTCTCCGCGTCCCACCGGGCGCGCTTGCCGAGCATGGCCTGGGTGTAGGGCCGCGGCTCGGGCCAGCGGCCGCGCGCCCGGGCATTGGGCAGCCCCACGCCGGGAAACGCGCGCCTGCCGGCGTCCGGCTCCTGGGAGGCGGTGGCCACCGGCAGCAGGCAGCCCGCCAGCACCGACACGGCCAGCGCCGCGGCAAGCAGCGCGAGGCCGGGGAGCGGTGCCCGCCGCAGGGGGCTCCTGTCGCCGCTCATCGTGACCTCCCCGAACGCGCTGCCTCGGCGTGTTCACGCAGGCGGTCGCGCCAGAGCTTGTCGATCCACTGCAGCTCCACGCAGGAGGGTTCCCCTGGCGTCAGATGCGGGGCCCACACGAAGCGGCGCCGGGTCTTCAGCGGCGCTTCGTAGGCCTGCGGGTCGTGCAGCTCGATCTCGTCGACGAGCACGCGCTGGCCCTGGTCATCGCGGGTGACGCTGAAGCGCTCGACGACCCGCAGTTGCGCGCTGTGCGTGAGCCCCTGGCCGGTGATGGGCGCATCCGGGCGCAGGCCGATGGTTTCCACCACCAGCGTCGCGCCCTCCCAGCGGCCGCGCGAGGTGCCGAACCAGGAAGGGTCCGGTTCGTCCGGCAGGGGATTATCCAGGTGGATGCGGCGCACTTCCGCGTTGGCGAGGTTGGGCTGCACCACGATCACCACGCGTTGCGGCGTCTGCGCGATCTCGATCGGATACTCGGTCTGCAGCATGTTGCGCGGCGTGCCGAGCGGCATGCAGAACGTGGTCGGATCGTGCTCGGCCGGATCGAAGCGCGCCATGGCCTCGCGCGCCGCGGGCGTGAGTGGAAGCTCCGCCGGCCAGGCTTCCGCGCCCTGGGGATCCGGGATCCAGACGCCTGCCAGGTCCGGAATGCCTCCGGCCTGCTGCCGCCCGCAGCCGCCGGCGATGATCACCAGGCCCAGCGCCAGCGATGCAACCTTCATCGCTCGATGACCCTGTCCTGGTTCCAGGTCCTGCCGTCCGCGAACACGATCGACCGCAGGTACAGGTACTGCGGATCCTTGCGATCCGGATTGCCCGTCACGGTCACCTTGTCGCCCACCTTCAGGTCGCCTTCCTTCCATTCGTTGCGGACCATGACCACGCGGGCCAGCGTGAATACCTTGTACGGCTTCACCGCACCGGGCCGGTCGGCCACATCCATGTCGAAGAAGGAGTGCGGATTGGTGAAGGCGAAGTAGGTCACGGTGCCCGTCACCGTGACGGTCTTGCCCATGTCGAAGTTGGCCGTGGAGTGGTGCGCGGGAGCGGGCAGGGGAAGCAGGATTGCGGCGAGGATGGCCCTGACCAGAATCACCCGGACATTGCGGACTGCTGGCGACATCGCTCCCCCGTTGTTCTTCTCAAGGGTCAGGTTCCTTTTTACGGGAAGCCGCCATCGTGGCGCAACCGGGGCGCTGGACCTGCCGTGCGGCGCAGCCGCGATGTCAGGCCAGCACGTCGCGGATCGAGGGATCCCTGGCGAACTGCGCGCTGGCATAGGGGCAGGTGGCCATGACCCGGGTGTGCGTCTCGCGCGCCCAGGCAACGAGCGCATCGAGCAGACGGCGTGCCACCCCCTGTCCCTTCAGGCTGTCGTCCACCTCGGTGTGGTCGATGATGACCAGCGCCTCGCCGGCGCGGCTGTAAGTCATCTGGGCCAGGCTCCTGCCGTCACGCAGGTAGAAGAACGCGCCGCGGTGGCCGACTTCCTTGTGCGCGATGCCCTCGACCGATGGCGTGTCACGGTCCATGACACATCCTACTGCAGTCGTCCCCTCGGCCGGCGTGTCGTCACCGGAGAGGCGCCGTGGCGGCACCGCACCGGCCCCCCTCACGTGCCCCGGGCCGGTCCGGCGGGCTCGCCAGGCCCGGCTGGAGCGGCCGGAAAAAGGACCGTAGCGCGGGCGAAGGCCCGCCAGGGGGCCGCGGGTGCCACGAATCCGCCCCCGCCGCCCCGATGATGTAATAATCCGCGCCGCCCGCGTCCCCGGGACGCGCCGTCGATACCGCACATGAACTTCATTGCCAAGCTGGCCCCGCGCGAGGGGCGGTTCTTCGACCTCTTCAACCAGCATGCCAGCCTGATCGCCGAGGCCAGCGGCGTGCTCCACGACCTGCTGGCCCACTACGGCGATGCCGCCGGGCGCACCGCGCGCATCGAGCGCATCAACGACCTGGAGCACCGCGCCGACAGCATCACCCACGAGACCGTCGCGCTGCTGCAGACGATGTTCGTGACGCCGCTCGATCGCGACGACATCCACCGGCTGATCTCCCGCATGGACGACGTGCTCGACCTCATGCAGGACGCCGCGGAGTCGCTGAACCTCTACGACGTGCACGTGGTCACGCCGCATGCCGTCGAGCTGGCAGCGCTGCTCAGGCACGGCTGCGAGCGCATGCAATCGGCCGTGGCGCTGCTGAACAACATGCGCAACTCCACCGAGGCGCTGAAGATCTGCGCCGAGATCGACCAGATGGAATCGCAGGCCGACCGCGTCATGCGGGCCGCAATGTCGGTCCTCTTCCGCGAGGAGGGGGACATCCGGCAGGTGATCAAGCTCAAGGCCATCTACGAACTGCTGGAGGCGGCCACGGACAAATGCCAGGACGTCGCGAACAGCATCGAGAGCGTGATCCTGCAGAACGCCTGACCTGATGCCAATCGATCCCGTCTTCCTGACGCTGGCGGTGCTGGTCGCGCTGGCGCTCGTCTTCGACTTCATGAACGGCTTCCACGATGCCGCGAACTCGATCGCGACCGTGGTGTCGACCCGGGTGCTCAAGCCCTACCAGGCGGTGGTCTGGGCGGCATTCTTCAACTTCCTGGCGATGTACGTGTTCGAGCCCAAGGTCGCCGCGACCATCGGCAAGGGCATCGTCGAACCCGGTTTCGTCGACAATGCCGTGATCTGCGGTGCGCTGGTGGGCGCGATCGCCTGGAACGTGATCACGTGGTACTACGGCATCCCGTCGAGCTCCAGCCATGCGCTGATCGGCGGCATGATCGGCGCGGCCATGGCCAAGGCGGGCACCGCGCCGCTGGTGGCCCCGGGCATCCTCAAGGTTGCGCTGTTCATCGTCATCTCGCCGGCGCTGGGGCTGCTGATCGGCGCCGCGCTGATGCTCGGCATCAGCTGGGTCTTCTTTCGCGTCGCGCCGATCAAGCTGGACCGCTGGTTCCGGCGCATGCAGCTTCTGGCCAGCGCCTTCTACAGCCTGGGCCACGGCAGCAACGACGCGCAGAAGACCATGGGCATCATCTGGCTGCTGCTGATGGCGCACGGCCAGGCCTCGCCCGACCACCTGCCGAACTGGGTGATGGTGAGCTGCTTCGCCGTCATCGCCGTGGGTACCCTGTGCGGCGGCTGGCGCATCATCAAGACCATGGGTCAGCGGCTCTCGCGACTGACGCCCGCGTCCGGTACGGCCGCTTCCGCCGGCGGCGCGTTCACGCTGGCGGTGGCCTCGGGCTTCGGCATCCCGGTCTCGACCACGCACACCATCACCGGCGCCATCCTCGGCGCCGGCGCCGCGCAGAATCCCGGCCGCGTGCGCTGGGACCTGGCGGGCGGCCTCGCCGTCGCCTGGGTGATCACCATTCCGGCCGCGGGCGTGATGGCGGCCGTGACCTACTGGATTGTGAGCGGCTTCCTCCACTGAAGTGGATCCCCCGGGGGAAACTCCGGATGGGCATTACTCGCCCGGTGGTGGAGCGGCCAATGGAAGGCAGGGACGGTTTCTTTCCGTACGCGGCGGCGGCCGCATGCGGGTTCGTGGTCAACATGGGCATCTCCATGGCAACCGGCCGGCACGACCCCATGGATCACGGCTCGTACTACACGATCGGCCAGCCACTGATGTGCGTCGGCGCCCTGGCGATCGGCTACCTGTTTCCGCGACGGCCCTGGCGGTGGGCGCTGGCCATGGCTGCCGGCCAGATGATCGCGGCGCTGCTCAATGGCAACTCGCTCAACCTGCTGCCTTTTGCCATTGCCTACATGACCATCCTCTCGGTGCCGCAGGTCATTGCGGCGTATGCCGGAGCCTGGCTGTCACGCAGAAGGAGCAGGGCGTGACGAGTGCGTTCCTGGTCTTCATCGGCGTCGGGCTGCTCATCCTCGCCTGGCGCGGCCATCGCGACGGCGCCATCCGTGCCGGGGTGAAAGGCCTCAGGCCCTACACCCCGACGCGGGAGGAAAGCCCGCTGGCGTTCCACTTCTTCGTCATGCTGTATCTGCTGGGCGGCTTCGCCTGCCTCGTGTGGGGCATCCTTGCGCTGGCGGGCATCGCCGAACCCCTGCCGCTTCGCTAGCCGGCGTGGGTGATGAACCCGGCACGCCAGCGCAGCGACAGGCAGCTCAGGCCCGCGTCCAGCCTGGAGAATTCCGCAACCTGCAGCGGCATGACGTTGAATCCATGCCGCGAGAGAAGCTCGAGCGTGCGCGGGGCGGCCGCACTGACCAGTATCGTGTCGTTGAGCCGCAGCGCATTGGCCGCGGCTTCCTCTCCATTGGCGACGGTGAGGATGTGGAAATCGTCGAAGGTCCCGGTCGCCGCGAGCGCGGCGGTGGCGAGGAGGGTGTCGC
>QGUX01000192.1 GCA_003242275.1 Pseudomonadota bacterium
GTCTCTGGGGGAGAGTTTGCCGCGCACCGCCGGGGGGGTGGGCGGGCGGCGGGTGCGGGGGGGGGGCGGGGGCGTGCTGGAGACCGTGGCCGACGAGAGATCGGCGCTGCGCGCCCTCACGGAGCAGGCGGTGGACGTGCTGATCCTCGACCTGCAGCTGAAGGTCGGCACGGGCTTCGGTGTGCTCGAGGCCCTGGGCAGCCACCGTCCGATGATCATCGTGATGACCAACTACGCGCTGCCCCAGTACCGCGAGCGCGCCCGGCAGCTCGGCGTGGAACACTTCCTGAACAAGGCCATGGACTTCGAACGCCTGTCGGACATCATGGCCGAGATGCGTTCGATCCGCGACGCGGCCAACTGACGTCGCCGTGCCCCGGCGGCTGGCTCAGGCGTCAGCCTCCGCCTCCGCTTCCAGCGGCACCGACAGCTCGACGGTGGTGCCCGAGGGCTGGCGCGGCAGGATGTGCAGCGTGCCGCCCACCGATTCCATGCGGAAGCGCATCTGCTTGAGCCCGTGCGCGCCGTTGCGCTTCTCGGCATCCGGCGGCACGCCGCGGCCATCGTCGGACACCTTCACCGTCAGGTGCGATGCATCCACCTCGGCGACCACGGCGAGGTGGGTGGCGCCCGCGTGCTTGACGATGTTCGAGACGGCTTCCTGCACGGTGCGGAGCACGGCGATCGCCGTCTCGGGCGAGAGCTCGATCTCGTCCTCGAGGCCGGACAGGGTCAGCTGCAGCTGCGCCTGCTCGCTGCGCTGGGTGGCCAGCCAGCGCAGCGCGGCAAACAGGCCCATGTTGTCCAGCAGCGTGGGCCTGAGTTCCTCGATCACGCGGCGCTTGAGCTCGAGTCCCGCCGACAGCGCCTGGTCGATGCGTTCCCACTGCGGCCTCAATTCCGGGTCTCCTGCACCCGGAAGGCGCTTGCGGATCTGCGAGATGTCCATGCGCATCGCGACCAGCAGGCCGCCGAGTTCATCGTGCAGCTCGCGCGCCAGTGCGTGCTTTTCGGCCTCGGCAACGCGGCTCATGTGGCGGGAGAGGTCGCGCAGCTCGGCGGTGCGCTGGTCGATCTCCCTGGCCAGCAGCGTGGCGAAGCCCTCGCGCCGGCGGATGTCACGCGTGGCCAGCAGGCCCAGCACCACCAGCACGGCGATGGTGAACACCGTGCCGGCGAAGCTGATGATGGTGTTGAGCTGCATGGCCGAATCCCACGCCGCAATGCCCTGCAGCACCTGCCGGCGCTCGCGTTCGCGCAGTTCTTCCAGCGCCGCGGCGATGGCCTGCATCTTGTGCAGGCCCACGTCCGCCTTGACCAGCTCCACGGCGCGGTCGCGCTCGCCGTCGTGCGCCAGCGCCACGGTCTGCAGCATCTCCTCCGCCTTGTCGGCGAGGTCCGCCCTGACGCGCTCGATCACCGGGACCTGTTCCGGGTCGAGCTGCTGGTAAATCGCCGCAAGTTCGTCCAGCCGCGAGCGCGCGTCGGCGAGTCCCGCGTTCACCGGCGCCAGGTACTGTTCCTCCAGGGTGACCAGGAAGCCGCGCTGGGCGCTCTCGGCCTCGAGCGACTTCTGGACCACCTCGCCGAGCAGGCGCAGGATGTCCTGGCGCTGGCGCAGCTCGTCATCGAGCTGGCGCGTCTGCGCGCGGCGCATCTCGGTGACCGAGAAGCCCAGGATCACCAGCGCGATGGACAACAGCAGCGGCAGCAGCACGTACCGCCGGTTGAATCCTTCCTCGATCAGTCGCTTGTGCATGTGGGCGGTGCCTTGGCCAACCCACTGGATGGTATCAGCATCCCCGCGGGCCGCAGCCCGGGCGAAGGCGGCAGGTTCGATCCGGTGTCCTCGTTCGCCTGCCCAGCGCGGCGGCCGACACTGTCGCTGGCCGAAACGGCTTCCTCCCGCCGCGATCCGCCGGAGCGCCGTGCGCCGACCGCCCTGGTTGCCATTGATCAGCAGTTGTCGCTCCGTTCCATCCGGCCGCGGCGACCCAGGTTCGCCGATGTAGACTGCGCGGGACCGACAGGAGGGAAGCCGTTGAACCAGGAACAATCCGCCCGCGCGTCCCGCGCGACATCCAGCCGTGTGCGCCTGATCGCCACCGAGGAGGCCTGCAACATCCCGGAGGTGGCTGCGGCGCTGCGCGACGTGGCCCGCGCCGGCGGCCACAGCCTCGACCTGAAGCTGGTGGCCGGCATCTATGACGCGCCACCGGAGGCGTCCGGGGGCTTGTTCGGCCGCCTGCTGGACATCGAACAGGAGCGCCTGCGCGACATGGACGCCAACGGCGTCGACATGCAGCTGCTGGGCCTGACGGCGCCGGGCGTGCAGATGTTCGAACCGAGGCTCGCGACCGAACTGGCCAGCCTCGCCAACGACAGGCTGGCCGCCGTCGTGCAGCGGCATCCGAAGCGCTTTGCCGCGCTGGCCACCTTCGCGCCGCAGGATCCCGCCGCCGCCGTGCGCGAGATGGAGCGCGCCATCACCCGGCTCCGGCTGAACGGTTTCATCATCAATTCGCACACCAACAACGAATACCTCGACCAGCAGAAGTACTGGCCCATCCTCGAGGCGATCGAGGCGCTGGGCGTGCCGCTGTACATCCACCCGCGGGCGCCTTCCGACGGCATGGCGGCGCCGTTCCGCGACTACCGGCTGGATGCGGCCGTCTGGGGCTATGGCGTGGAAGTGGGCACGCACGTGGTGCGCCTGATGATGTCCGGCGCGCTGGACCGCTTCGAGAAGCTGAAGATCGTGATCGGCCACATGGGCGAGGCCATCCCGTTCTGGCTCTGGCGCCTGGACTACATGGGCAACCCGGCGCGCGGCCGCAGCCCGCAGAAGCTCAGGCCCAGCGAGTACTTCCGCCGCAACTTCGCCATCACCACCAGCGGCGTGGAGGATCCGCTGGCGCTGCGCTACTGCATCGACCGGCTGGGCGTGGATTCGGTGATGTGGGCCATCGACTACCCCTACCAGCCCAGCGCGCCGGCGGTGGAATTCATCCGCAACGCACCGCTCAGCGACGAGGAGCGCGAGAAGGTCTGCCACGGCAACGCCGAGCGCATCTTCGGCATCGCCCCGGAGGCGGAAGGCTAGGGCGTCGCCGCGCGGCGCGTGTCCGAGACGATGGTGCCGTCGACCAGCTGGATGACGCGATCGCAGGTGTCGGACAGCCGCGGGTCGTGGGTCACCAGCAGCACGGCGCAGCCGAATTCCTGGTGGAAGCGGCGGAACAGCTGGAACACCTCGGCCGCCGTGTGGGTGTCGAGGTTGCCGGTGGGCTCGTCGGCGAGCAGCAGCGCCGGGCGCGTGACCAGCGCGCGGGCGATGGCCACGCGCTGCTGCTGGCCGCCGGACAGCTCGTTGGGCAGGCGGTCGGCGAAGTCCGCCAGTCCCACCTCGGCGAGCAGGTGGCGCGCGCTCTCCACCGTTTCGGCCGAGGGCCGGCCGCCGCTGATCATCAGCGGCATCATCACGTTCTCCAGCGCCGTGAAGGCGGTGATCAGGTGATGGAACTGGAACACGAAGCCCAGTGCCGAGGCGCGCAGCGCGGTGCGCTGCTCGTCGTCCAGCTCGCGCGTGGGGCGCCCCAGCAGCACCAGTTCGCCCGAGGTGGGCGAGTCGAGCAGCCCCAGGATGTTCAGCAGCGTGCTCTTGCCGGAGCCTGACGGGCCGACCAGCGCGGCGAAGTCGTGGCGGCGGATCGTCAGGTCGAGGCCGTGCAGCACCTCGGTCTCGGTGGGCAGGCCGACGTTGTAGGACTTGGTGAGGCCCGCCAGGCGCAGCACCTCTTCCCCGCCGTCATGCATGTCGGCCTCAGGCATGACGGATCGCCACCACCGGGTCCAGTCGCGCGGCGCGCCGTGCCGGAATGGCCGCGGCCACCGTGCCGGTGGCGGTGGCCAGCAGCACCGAGCCGACGATCAGCGAGGGCGACATCGGCACCTCGAACAGCCGCGGGCCCAGGGTGTTGAACACCCACACCAGCCCGTAGCCGGCGAAGGAGCCGATCAGCGAACCGGCCAGCGCCACCAGCGCGCCCTGTACCAGGAACACCTTCAGCATCTGCCGCCGGCGCGTGCCCATGGCGCGCAGGATGCCGATCTGGCGCGTGCGCTGCACCACGCTGATGGACAGCACGCTGGCGATGCCGAAGGCCACCGACACGCCGACGAAGAAGGAGATCATGCCGGTGGACATGCTCTGCGAGCGCAGCGCGTTCATGAGCTGCGCATTGGTCTGCATCCAGCTCTCCGCCTTCAGGCCGGTGAGCGCCGCCACACGCGCGGCGATGGACTCGGCGGCGAAGATGTCGCGCACGGTCAGGTCGATCACGGTCACGCCGCCTGGCAGGTCGAGCAGCGACTGCGCCTGCTTCAGGTCCAGGTACACGTAGCGCTCGTCCAGCTCGCGCACGCCCAGCTCGAAGATGCCGGCGATGTTCAGCCGCACCTCGCGCCCGTCGGTGCCGGTGAGGCGGAACTTGTCACCCACCGTGGCACCGAGGTCATCGGCCAGCAGCCGGCCGACCACCGCGTCGCCGGCGCCCACGCGGAAGTCGCCGGCGACCATGTTGTCCGTCACCGGGATGATGCGCAGGTAGCGGTCCGGGTCCATGCCCACCACGGCCACCGACTCCACCGCATTGCCGCGGAGGGCGAAGGCGGGACCGGAGACCAGCGGCGAGACCGCGACCACGTCGGGACGTGCATCGAGCGCGGCCTGCACCTGCTGCCAGTTGTTGATCGAGCGCAGGCGCTGCGCGCGACGGGTTTCCAGCACCAGCCGGCGCGTGCCCTCCGGCAGCGGCGCGAGCAGGTTGACCTCCTCGGGCGGCAGCACGCGGATGTGGGATTGCGAACCCAGCGTGCGGTCGATGATGTTGGCCTGCAATCCCTGGATCAGCGCGGTCACGAACACGATCACCGCCACGCCCACGGCGATGCCGGTGACGATCAGCAGGGTCTGCGTGCGGCCCTCGCGCAGGAAGCGGACCGCGATCGTGCTCTCGATCCACATGGGATCAGTCGAGCTGCACGGGCAGCTCGCGCCCGGTGGAGGGCGGGGCGGAGGCCGTGGTGGCGGGCACCTCGCCCAGCAGGCGCGTGCGCACGCGCGCGCCCTCGGCAATGCCGCCGCGGGCGCCGTCCGCCAGCACCTCATCGCCGGCGGCCAGGCCCGAGGTGATCTCCGTCATGGTCACGCTGCGCAGCCCGGTGGCCACCGGCACGCGCACGACGCGGCCGTCGCGCACGGCCAGCACCGCGCGCCGGCCCTGCGCATCCGCGGGCAGCAGCGCATCGTTGGGCACCACCAGCGCCGCATCGCGCCGGCCGGTCTCGATGTTCACCGTCACCGTCATGTCCTGGCGCAGGAAGTCCGGCACCGGGTCCACCCGCAGCCGCAGGGTCACCGTGCCGCGATCGGCATCGATGCCCGGGGCGATGTAGTCGACGACGGCGGTGAACGGCCGGTCCGGCCAGGCGTCGGCCAGGCACACGGCCTGCTGGCCCTCGGCCAGCACCGAGAGGTTCTTCTCGTCCACCGGCACCTCGATCTCGGTCTGGCCGGTGTGCGCGATCGTGAACAGCACGCGCCCTGGCTGCACCAGGTCGCCGGGCTCCACGTTGCGCGTCAGTACCGTGCCGGCGCGCTGCGCGCGGATCTCGGTGCGCGCGAGCTGCCCCCGCGCCGCCGCCAGCCGCTCGCGCAGCTGCGCCTCCTCGCTGCCGCCGGCGCGGGTGGTGCTGGCGCTGGCACGGGCGGCCTCGGCGGCGGCGCGGGCCACGGACTCTGCCTCCAGCGCCTGCTCCAGCGCTTCGCGCGCGATCAGCTGACGGTTGAAAAGGTCCTCGCGGCGACGTGCTTCGCGGCTGGCCTGCGCGAGCTGGGCCTCGGCCTGCGCCAGGCGCGCCTCGGCCTCGGGACGCGAACCCGCGATGAGCTTCTGCAGGGCCGCCTCGGCCTCGCGCACGGCGGCGGCCAGGTCCGGCGCCCTCAGCGTCACCAGCAACTGGCCGGGTTCGACCTTGTCGCCCTCGCGCACATGCCGTTCCACCACCGTGGCGGTGATCTCGCTGCCCACCTGGCTGCGGGAGGTGGTGATCACGCGGCCGGTGGCCACCACCTGCTGCACCAGCGGCGCGGCGTCGACTCGCCAGGCGGGCAGGGTGGGCGGAAGCATTGCCCGCCAGGCGAGCGCAACGATGACGAGCAGCGCCAATGCCAGCGCGACCGGCCGGCCGATGCGCCTGACGCTTGGGTTCATGCAGGAGGTCCCTCGTGGTTCTCGCGCGTGCCGACGCGCGAGAGCAGGATAACCGGTGCCAGTCCGGCCAGGATGATCAACAGCGCGGCGATGGCGCCGTCCTCGTACGTGCCGCGCGCGGCCTCGGCATACACATGCGTGGCCAGGGTCTCCACGTCCAGTGGCCGCAGCAGCAGCGTGGCCGGCAACTCCTTCATGCAGTCGACGAACACCAGCAGGGCCGCGGCGGCCAGCGCCGGCCGCAGCAGTGGCAGGTGGATCCGCCGCAGCACGCCGCCGGCTGTGGCGCCCAGCGTGCGGCCGGCGTGGTCGAGCGAGGGCGGGATGCGCGCAAAGCCCGAATCGATGCCGCCGGCGGCCACGGCCAGGAAGCGCGTGCAGTACGCGATGATCACCGCCACGCTGGTGCCCAGCAGCAGCAGTCCGGCGCGTTCGCCGGTGGCGGCCTCGATCCAGCCGGCCAGCAGGTCATCGGCCGCGCCCAGCGGCACCAGCAGGCCAATGCCCAGCACCGTGCCGGGAATGGCATACCCCAGGGTGGCGATGCGCTCGCTGCCCGAGGCCAGCGCACCGGGCTTCAGGCGCACCGCGTAGGCCAGCACCAGCGCCGCGACCATGGTGCACACAGTGGCGATCGCCGCCAGGCGCAGCGTATCCAGCGTCACCTGCAGCAGCCCGGGCGGGAAGCCGGCGAACTCGAACCGGTCCAGCGCGCGGGTGAGCAGGTAGCCTGCCGGCGCCCCGAAGCCCAGC
>QGUX01000193.1 GCA_003242275.1 Pseudomonadota bacterium
GGCCCAGAACATGCCCCGGGGGCCGTAGCGGTCGCCCAGCGTGCCCAGTCCCGGCAGCAGCCCCGCCACCACGATGGGATAGGCATTGAGGATCCACAATCGCTCGGCATTGCTGGCCGCGAGGTCGCGCGTCAGCGCCGGCAGCGCCACGTACAGCACCGTCAGGTCGACGCAGATCAGGAACAGCCCGCTGGCGGTGATGGCCAGCACCAGCCAGCGCCGGATGTCGTTGCCCGGGGCGGAATTCACCTGACGAAACCCTGCGCGATGCCGCGTCCTGGCAAACAGTGGCTTTTGCCGAGGCAGGGCGGATATGCTGGCGCGATGGAAACGCTCATCAAGAAAGTCGTCAATTTCAGAACGGGGGAAGGCAAGGCGCTGGCATGGTCCTTTGCCTACTTTTTCTTCCTCATGTGCGCCTACTATATGATGCTGCCGATCCGCGATGCGTTCGGCATCCGCGGCGGGGTGCAGGATCTTCCCTGGCTGTTCCTGGGAACCTTCATCGCCTCGCTGTTCACGGCGCCGCTGCAGGCCTGGGTCGCGGACCGCCTGCCGCGCAAGCGATTCGTGCCGGTCACCTATCTGTTCCTGGTGGCCAACATCCTGATCTTCTGGCTGTTGCTGCGCGCCGACCTCGCGCCGTCGGTGGTATCGAAGGCGTTCTTCATCTGGATCACGGTATTCTCGGTGTTCGCCGTGTCCATCTTCTGGAGCTTCCAGTCCGACCTGTACACCTCCGAGCAGAGCGTGCGCCTGTTCGGTTTCATTGCGGCGGGCGCCTCGCTGGGCAACATCCTCGGGCCGCGGCTGAATGCGCTGCTGATCGGGCCCATCGGCGTGGCCAACCTGCTGCTGGTGGCCAGCGGACTGCTGGTGCTGGCGGTGGTCTGCGCGAACCGGCTCGAGGCGGCCGCGGCCGCGATGCGCGCCGCCGACCCGAACTTCGTCGCCGCCAGCGCCGGGCGCGAGAAGCGTTCGGCCGGCGGCATGTTCGAGGGCTTCAGCCTGCTGTTCAAGTCCTCGTACCTGGGCGGCATCGGCCTGTGGGTGTTCATGCTGTCGCTGCTCGGCACCTTCCTGTACTTCACCCAGGCGCACGTGGTCGCCTCCTACACCGAGGACCTGCGCCAGCGCACCAGCATCTTCTCGGAGATCTATTTCTGGGTGGGCATCGTGTCGATGGCGGTGCAGATCTTCGGCACCGGCCGCATCATCAAGGGCATCGGCACCGGCGCGGCGCTGGCCATCCTTCCCATCGTGTTCGTGGCCGGCTTCGTCGGCCTGATGTTCACCTCGGCGCTGTTCGCCATTGTCGCCTTCCAGGCGCTGCAGCGCGCGTCGAACTTCGGCATCTCGAACGTGGCGCGCGAATCGCTGTGGCCGGTGGTCAGCCGCGAGGAGAAGTTCAAGGCCAAGAACATCGTCGACGGTGCCGTGTTCCGCGGCGCGGACGTGGCCAATGCCTTCCTCTACTCGGGACTGGCGGCGGTGTTCTCGGTGCAGCCCACCGTGGCGGGCATCGCGGCGGTGCTGGCCGGTGGCTGGGCCGCGCTGTCGCTGTGGCTGGGCAAGGCGCGGGAGCGGCGTGCGCGCGAACAGGCCGGCGGCTGATCTTCACGCGTGAACAGGGAGGTTCCCAGCGACAAGGAGCTCGAGCTCCGGGCGATCCGCGCCGGCGAGGCGCTGCTCGCGCGCGGCGAGGTCGTGGCCCTGGCCGAATCCTGCACCGGCGGCTACGTGGCCAAGCTGCTGACCGACGTGCCGGGCAGCTCGCGCTGGTTCGGTTACGGCCTGGTCACCTATTCGAACGAGGCCAAGCAGCGCCTGCTCGGGGTGTCCGCGACCACGCTCGAGAAGGAGGGCGCCGTCAGCGAGCGCACGGCGCTGGAGATGGCCGTGGGCGCGCTGGCGCTGAGCGGGGCCACGCGGGCCATCGGCATCACCGGCATCGCCGGCCCGGATGGCGGCAGCGAGGCCAAGCCGGTGGGACTGGTGTGGTTCGCCAGGGCGGTGCGCCTCGGCGAGGGCACGGTGGGCGCCATTGCCCTGCCGCGCAAGTTCAGCGGCAACCGCGACGAGGTGCGCCGCCAGGCGGCAGCCTACGCACTGGACCTGCTGACCGATCCCTGAAGTCCGGCCGGACATGGGGTGTGCCGGACGGGACCGTCGCCGGCATAATCGCGCGGTCCGCCCAGAAACTACTGTATACACATACAGTAACCTGTGGCATGATCCGCCTCAACTCCCACCACGAACCCATCGAGGCACTTCAATGGAAGAAAACCGCAAGAAGGCGCTGTCGGCAGCGCTGGGCCAGATCGAGAAGCAGTTCGGCAAGGGCTCGGTCATGCGGCTGGGCGATGCCCCCCAGACCTGGGATGTCGAGGCCGTCTCGACGGGTTCGCTGGGCCTCGACATCGCGCTGGGCATCGGCGGCCTGCCCAAGGGCCGCATCATCGAGATCTACGGTCCGGAGTCCTCGGGCAAGACCACCCTCACGCTGCAGGTGATCGCCGAGGTGCAGAAGGCCGGCGGCACCGCCGCCTTCGTCGACGCCGAGCACGCGCTCGATCCCGCCTATGCGCAGAAGCTGGGCGTCAACATCGACGACCTGCTGGTCTCCCAGCCCGACACGGGCGAGCAGGCGCTCGAGATCACCGACATGCTGGTGCGTTCCGGCGCCGTCGACGTGGTGGTGGTCGACTCGGTGGCCGCGCTCACCCCGCGCGCCGAGATCGAGGGCGAGATGGGCGAGCTGCAGGTGGGCCTGCATGCCCGCCTGATGTCCCAGGCGCTGCGCAAGCTCACCGGCAACATCAAGCGCTCCAACACCATCGTCATCTTCATCAACCAGATCCGCATGAAGATCGGCGTGATGTTCGGCAATCCCGAAACCACCACCGGCGGCAATGCGCTGAAGTTCTACGCCTCGGTGCGCCTCGACATCCGCCGCATCGGTGCCATCAAGAGCGGCGAAGAGGTGGTGGGCAACCAGACGCGCGTCAAGGTGGTGAAGAACAAGGTCTCCCCGCCGTTCAAGGAGGCTGAGTTCGAGATCATGTACGGCTCGGGCATCTCCCGCGAGGGCGAGATCATCGACCTGGGGGCCTCGCAGGGCATCATCGAGAAGTCCGGCGCGTGGTACAGCTACAAGGGCGAGCGCATTGGCCAGGGCAAGGAGAACGCCCGCCAGTTCCTGCGCGACAACCCGGACGTGGCGCGCGACATCGAGGAGCAGATCCGCGCCCGCCTGCTGCCGGTCCGCAAGCCGCCGGCCGAGGCCGCCGAGAAGCTGAACTGAGGGCCGGGGCGCCTGCCCCAGGCTTCGGGCCGTGGGCTTCTCCCGCCGCAGGCCGAAAGTCGACGAGCACCGTGCCGGTGATCCCGGCGCGGTGCGTGCCGGCGCGCTGGCACTGCTGGCACGCCGTGAGTACGCCTCCGGCGAACTGAAGGCCGCGCTGGCCCGCAAGGGCTACGACGCCGGGGTCATCACCGAGGTGGTGGCCGAACTGGCCGCCGAGCGGCTGCTCGACGACGACCGCTTTGCCGAGAGCCTCGTCCGCCAGCTCGCCCATCGGGGGCAGGGGCCGGCGCGCATCCGCCAGGCGCTGCTGGAGGCGGGCATCAGCGCCGGGCGTGCCGCCCGGGCCATCGACAAGGGGCCCGACTGGCATGCCCTGGCGCGCGAGGTGCGGGCACGCAAGTTCGGCGCCGAGGTGCCGCGGGACTGGCCCTCCCGCGCCCGCCAGATGCGATTTTTGCAATACCGGGGCTTTTCCAACGATCATATTGGCAGTTGCCTGGGCGATGCCCCGGGCGTCCCCGATACCGATTCATGACGAGCCCCAAGAAGCCCTTTACAGCCGCCGAAATCCGCAGCGCGTTCCTCGACTACTTCGCCCGCCAGGGCCATACCGTGGTGCCTTCCAGCAGCCTGGTGCCGGGCAACGACCCCACGCTGCTGTTCACCAACGCGGGCATGGTGCAGTTCAAGGACGTGTTCCTGGGCAAGGATCCGCGTCCCTACGTGCGTGCGGCCACGGCGCAGCGCTGCGTGCGCGCCGGCGGCAAGCACAACGACCTGGAGAACGTGGGCTACACGGCCCGCCACCACACGTTCTTCGAGATGCTGGGCAACTTCAGCTTCGGGGACTACTTCAAGCGCGATGCCATCCGCTTCGCGTGGGAATTCCTCACCGGCACGCTGGGCCTCGACCCGGCCCGCATGTGGTTCACCGTCTACAAGGACGACGACGAGGCGGCGAAGATCTGGCTGGAGGAGATCGGCGTGCCTGCCGACCGCCTGACGCGGCTCGGCGAGAAGTCCAATTTCTGGTCCATGGGCGACACCGGCCCCTGCGGCCCCTGCAGCGAGATCTTCTACGACCATGGTCCCGGCGTCCCGGGTGGTCCGCCGGGTTCGCCCGACGAGGACGGCGACCGCTTCGTGGAGATCTGGAACCTGGTGTTCATGCAGTTCGACCGCGCCGCCGACGGCACCATGACGCCGCTGCCCAAGCCCTCGGTGGACACCGGCATGGGCCTGGAGCGCATCTGCGCGGTGCTGCAGGGCGTGCACTCGAACTACGATATCGACCTGTTCCAGCACCTGATCAGGGCGGCGGCGAAGCTGCTGGGCACGAAGGACCTTTCCAGCCCCTCGCTGCGCGTGATCGCCGACCACATCCGTGCCTGCGCCTTCCTCGTGGCCGATGGGGTGACGCCGTCCAACGAGGGCCGTGGCTACGTGCTCCGCCGCATCATGCGCCGCGCGATGCGCCATGGGCACAAGTTCGGCGCCGCGCCCACCTTCTTCGCCGGGCTGCTGCCGGCGCTGACCGAGGTGATGGGCGAGGCCTATCCGGAACTGAAGGAAAAGCAGCAGTTCATCCGCGAGGTGCTGCTGAAGGAGGGCGAGCAGTTCGCCCGCACCCTGGCCACCGGCATGAGCCTGCTCGAAGAGGCCATCGCCAACCTCGCCGAGGGCCAGGCGGTGGACGGCACGGTGGTGTTCCGCCTGCATGACACCTACGGCTTCCCGCCCGATCTCACCGCCGACGTGCTGCGCGAGCGCGGCCTCACGGCCGACATGGCCGGCTACGAGCGCGAGATGGAGGCGCAGCGCGAGCGGGCGCGCGCCGCCAGCCGCTTCGGCGTGGACCTGCGCGCCGGCCCGGACCTGGGCACGGTGACCGATTTCTGCGGCTACGAGCATGTCGACGGCGTCTCGAGCGTGGTGGCGCTGCTGAAGGACGGCCAGCCGGTGGATTCGCTCGCCCCGGGCGAGGCCGGCGAGGTGGTGCTGGAGCGCACGCCCTTCTATGCCGAGTCCGGCGGCCAGGTGGGCGACACCGGCGAGCTGGTGGCCGACAACGCGCATTTCACCGTCACCGACACGCGCAAGCGCGGCACCGCCTTCGCGCACATCGGCACGCTGTCCGGCGGCCGGCTCAAGGTGGGCGACCGCGTGCATGCGCGCATCGACCATGCGCGCCGCGAGCGCATCAAGCGCAACCACACCGCCACGCACCTGCTGCACGCGGCGCTGCGCGAGGTGCTGGGCAGGCACGTGCAGCAGAAGGGTTCGCTGGTGGCCCCGGACCGCCTGCGCTTCGACTTCTCGCACTTCCAGCCGGTCACGGCGGAGGAGCTGCGCACCATCGAGCGGCGCGTGAACGAGGAGATCCGCGCCAACCACGCCGGCGAGATCCGGCAGATGGCCTATGACGAGGCCGTGGCGGCCGGCGCCATCGCGCTGTTCGGCGAGAAGTACGGCGACCGCGTGCGCGTGCTGCGGCTGGGCGATTTCTCGATGGAGCTCTGCGGCGGCACGCACGTGAACCGCACCGGCGACATCGGCCTGTTCAAGATCGTTTCCGAGGGCGGCGTGGCCGCCGGCGTGCGCCGCATCGAGGCGGTCACGGGCGAGGGCGCGCTGGAATACGTCAACCAGACCGAGGACCTGCTGCGCAACGTGGCCTCGCTGGTGCGCGGTACCCGCGAGGATGTGGTGCAGCGCGTGCAGGACAACCTGGACAACGTGCGCGCGCTGGAAAAGCAGGTGCGCGCGTTGAAGGACCGCCTGGCCAGCGGCGCCGGCACCGATCTTGCCACCGGCGCCCAGGACGTCGCGGGGGTGAAGGTCGTCGCAACCACGGTCGAGGGCGCCGATGCCGCTGCACTGCGCACGGCAGTGGATCAATTGAAGCAGAGACTGAAGTCGGCAGTCATCGTGCTCGCGTCGGTGGGCGAAGAAAACAGGATCGCCATCGTGTGCGGCGTCACTGGGGACCTCACCAGCCGCGTGAAGGCCGGGGAGGTGGCGGGCGCCGTGGCGGCGCAAGTCGGCGGTCGCGGCGGCGGACGGGCCGATTTCGCGCAGGCCGGTGGCAGCAATCCCGCGGCACTGCCCCAGGCCCTCGCATCCGTCCGGCAGCTGGTGGAGTCGAAGCTGGCGGCCTGACCCCCGCACGAGGTCCTCGGCGCCGCCGGCGCCCTGTGGGCTGACGGGTATTTAGGGGTTTCTCCGATAACCTCCGGTTGTTCCGTTTCCGACAATAGCTCCAATCATTGCGAAGGAGCGTATCCCATCATGCTGATTCTGACCCGACGAGTGGGTGAGGCTGTGGTGATCGGTGAGGAAGTGACCGTGACGGTTCTCGGCGTCAAGGGAAACCAGGTCCGCATCGGCGTCAACGCACCCAAGTCCGTGACCGTCCACCGGGACGAGATCTACGAGCGCATCAAGAACGAGCGCGACAGCGAGCGCAGCGCCGCTGACGCCCTGAGCGCCTGATCCCGCCCGAAACTTTACCCTTCCAGATTCGACCAGTATCATCCCGCGTCTGCCCCCGGCAGGCGCGGGATTTTTTTCGGGTCCCGCACCGCGCCGTCGACGGAGAGATGGCCGAGTGGTCGAAGGCGCACCCCTGCTAAGGGTGTAAGGGTCAAAAGCCCTTCGAGGGTTCGAATCCCTCTCTCTCCGCCAGCTTCGAAGTGTGAATTCAAAGGGGAGGACGC
>QGUX01000194.1 GCA_003242275.1 Pseudomonadota bacterium
GGACGAGATGGTGAAGGTCGACGGCGAATGGCTGTTCTCGAGGCGCCACATCTACAACGAGGCCATTCCCGAGTGGGCCGCGGGCCGCAACAATCCCGTCGTCTCGCTGAGCCCGCCGCCGAAGCAGCGGCCGCCTTCGAACGCCGCCTCGCAGGCCGGCGGCGGCGGGCAGTAACGCTGCCCTGTTCCCCGGGACCCCGCGGGTCCCGGGCCTCCCGCGGCGCGGATCAGTCGACGGGATAGATCTGTCCCACGACCCAGGCGCTGCCGAGCCCGAGGTCGGGGCGGTCGAGGTTGGCGATGATGGTGTCGAACATCTGCGCGTAGGATTCCACCGGGCAGCTCTTCTGCGGCCCCGCGATGGTGTCCGCGACCGAGCACAGCACCTGGTCCCCCTCCTGGCCGTACAGCAGCAGCCGGTAGCTGGCGTCGGCGCACGATCCCGCCTGGTCGAGCAGCGTGTACTGTTCCTGCGGCATCAGCATGTTCTGGATGGACAGCACGCGGTTGCGGATGTCCGCGCAGTGGGGCGTGTCCTGCGCGGCCTCGATGGCATGCATGACCGGGGAGCAGGGGGTGCGATGCCAAGTGGACGGGGCGAGCTCGCTCTCCGGCCTGAAGCCCAGCGCCATCGCGGCCGTGAGGCTGGAGACGGGAACGTCGTGCACCAGGATCTCGCCGGACAGCGCCCCGCAGACGGCCGGATGGGCAAAGCCATCGACGGCGCAGTTGGAGCGGCTGACCGCGATGCCGGCGTCGATCAGCTTCTTCGCGCTCTGCATCAGGGTCACCGAGGGCGACTCGCACTGCAGGGCCCGGGGACCGCGCTCCCAGACGACGACCTTGCCCGGATCCGGGTCCCTGGGCTCCAGGCCCGGCTCCTTGATGGGAACGACCGCGCCATCACCGAGGCATCCGGTCATGGCGAGGCCCAGCACGCACATGATCAATGTCCTGCGCATGGCTTTCCTGCCTCCCCTTCCTCGTTCCTGGTGTTCCAGCCGGCGATATTGCCGCAGGCTGCTGAACACGGGATGAACGCCCGATGAACACCCCGCGTTGACCGCTCAAGGGTGCAGCATCGCGCCGACCTGATGACCCCCGTCCCCTGCCCGACTGTAGCGCAATCGCCCGCCACCGCGGGAGGCGGATCCCGGGCGGAAGCGGGACCCGGTATGCTTCCGCCACTTCCGGAGGATCCGCATGGCTTGGATCGGCATCGTCATCATCATCGCCCTGTTCGAGTACTTCGCCTTCGGCTTCGCCGTCGCGCGGGCGCGCAGCCGCTACAACTGCCCGGCGCCGCAGACCAGCGGCAACGAGATGTTCGAGCGCTACTACCGGGTGCAGATGAACACGCTGGAGCAGATCGTGGTGTTCATCCCGGCCGTGCTGCTGTTCGCGTGGCGGTTCGACCCGCGCTGGGCGGCGGCGATCGGCGTGGTATGGATCGTCGGGCGGCTGATCTACTTCGCCAGCTACGTGCGCGAGCCGCGCTCGCGGGGGCTGGGCTTCGCGATGACGGCGTTGCCATCGCTGGGCATGCTGGCCGCGTCGCTGGTGAGCCTGCTCATCGAGGTGCTGCGACCGGCCGCGTAGCCGGACCGGCGGCGCCGCTTTTCAGCGCACGGTCAGCTCACCCTCGCCGTTGGCGGTGGTGCGCAGGTCCACCGCGGCCGCGCCGCCGTGTCGCCTGAAGGTGTCCTCCTCGTCGGCGGAATTCCAGGTCCAGGCGTCGAGGTGGTAGAGGCCGCGCCGCAGGGGCGTGGCTTCGGAACCCGCGGGCACCGGCGAGACTTCGACGAAGGCCGAGCCGGCCTGCTGCTGCAGCAGTTCGTCCAGCGGCGCCAGCGTCACCAGCGCGCCTTCCTGCGTGACCAGCAGCGCGCCGCGGTCGTACTTCGCCGGCGTCTCGACGTTCACCGTGGCGGAGATCAGGCCCGGTACCGCCGGCGGGGCGACCCCGGTGATCGGCGGCACGCTGAACAGGGCCACATCGGAGGACTGGCCCGGTGGACGCAGCGTCTCCGCGGCAAACCCGCCATGGCCGAAGTGCGGCGAGAACAGCGCCACGGCATAGCGGCCCGCGCCCTCCTCCGGCGTCGCGGCCCTGAGGTTCAGGTTCGGGCCGTAGGTGCCGAACAGCACGGTGCCGGCGCGCGACAGCCTCACCGGCTCGGCGAAGCGTCCCGACAGGGGATCCACGGTCGCCATCGCCACCAGGAAGGGATGATCCTCGCCTTGGGGCGTCTGGTAGAAACCCACGCGCGCGCCGCGCGGCGCCACCGGCGTGGCGCCCGCGACATTGGCCTCGAAGCGGTCGGCAGGCTGCAGCGGCTGGGCGCCCAGGGCGATCTGCGCCGCCGCGCCCAGGCCGCCCTTCCGGACGGGCACCTCCTCGATGATCACGGTCTGGATGCCCGGCCCGTGGATGACGAGGTCGTACCCGGTGGTGCGTTCGTCCTCGTCCAGCGGCAGCGGATAGAGCACGAACTGCCCGCCGTTGGCCACCGAGGAGCTGGCGACGGGCACGCGCCGGCCCGCCGATGCATCCCATCGCTGCGCAGTGACCTGGACCTCCGGCCGTCCGGTCGGCGAATCGACGGGCAGCTGCGAGAGGTTCAGCGTGCCGCGGATTGCGCCCACGTCCTGCGTATCCGGCGCATGGGCGCGCAGCGTGGGATTGAGCAGGAAGCGGGTCTCCCCGCCGTAGCGGACCTCGGTCAGGTCGCGCGCGCCGTCGAACACCACCAGCACGGAATTGTCGGAGCCGCTGCCGCCGAGGGTCACGAAGGCCTCGACCACCTCGATCTCCAGCTCCATGCCCACGCCCTGCGCGGGATCGAGCACCTCCAGCGGCGCGGTGTGGAGGTCGCCGTCCTCGTCGAACCACGTGACCTCGTTGTTGTAGTCGGCGCCGGCGTCCTCGGCCGAGTCGCGCAGGCGGCCGTGCGTGTCGGCGAGGAACAGGCGCATCTGCCGGTACGTGCCGGCCGGCACCCGGATGTGGCCGGCGAGCTGCGCGAAGGTGCCGCCGTTGAGCCGCACCAGGTCGATGGTGCGGCCGTCGTCGAGTTCATGCTTCTCCCAGTTCTTGTCCTGCAGCGGCGCATCGGCGTCCTCGTGGAACCAGATCGCGTCCACGGTGACCAGCACGCGCACGTAGCGCGGCGGCACGTTCGCGGTCGCATCCACGTCGATGAAGGCATCGCACGCGGTGAGCGCCAGCGCGGCCAGCGCGGCCAGCAGCCGCGCGGCCCACCTGCCCTTCGTGGTCGCCCCGCTCACAGCCGCGCCGCATGCCAGGCGATGTGGCTCGCCATGAAGGTGGAGATGAAGAAGTACGAGTGGTCGTAGCCCTCGCGCATGTTCAGCGTCAGCGGGATGTCGGCATTGCGGCAGGCCTCGGCCAGCAGCCAGGGCTTCAGGCCCTCGTCCAGGTACGGGTCGGCCGTGCCCTGGTCGACCAGCAGCTCGGGCACGCGATGCCCGTCCTCGATCAGGCTCACCGCGTCATAGGCGCGCCATGCGGATTCGTCCTCGCCCAGGTACTTGCGGAAGGCCGGGCGCGACCAGTCCGCGGCCGAGGGATGCACGATGGGCGCGAACGCCGACACGGAGCGGAAGCGGCCCGGGTTCTTCAGCGCCAGCGTGATCGCGCCATGGCCGCCCATCGAGTGGCCGAAGATGCCCTGGCGCTGCAGGTCCACCGGCGCCATCGAGGCCACCAGCTGCGGCAGTTCCTCCAGCAGGTAGGCCTGCATGCGGTAGTGTCGGTCGTACGGTGGCTGCGTGGCGTCGAGGTAGAAGCCCGCGCCCTGGCCGAACTGCCAGTTGTCCTTCTCGTCGGGAACGTCCGGGCCGCGCGGGCTGGTGTCGGGGCAGAGGATGGCGATACCCAGCTCGCTGGCGGTGCGACGGTACTCGCCCTTCTCCATCACGTTCTGGTGCGTGCAGGTGAGGCCCGACAGGTACCACAGCAGCGGCACCTTGCGGCGCGCGGCCTGCGGCGGCAGGTAGAGGGCGAAAGTCATGTCGCACTGGCAGGCCGTGGAGGCATGCGTGTGGACGGACTGGACGCCCCCGAAGGACCTGCTCGATGAGATCGTCTTCATGCGGGCGATCGTAGCGCATCCCCGCCGCCTCCCATCCTTACAGCGCGGCAAGCCAGTCCGTGAACGCCCGCCACGGGCCGGTATCGACGATGAGCGTGCGTACCACCACGGCGCCCATGCGGCACTGATAGCCCCGCCGGCATGGCCCGCGGGCCGGACTGGCGCTACGCTGCGCGCAGTACCAGCGGAGGGTCACCATGAGAACACTGGGTTTCGGCCAGAAGGTGGGCCAGGTCGTGCAGACCGCCTACGTCGTGCCCGACATGCGCGCGGCCATCGACTGGTGGATCAAGGACGGCAACGTCGGCCCCTGGTTCCTGCTCGAAAGCTTCACCGGCCCCGAGCAGCGCTACCGCGGCAACCCCACCCAGGCCGACGTCGCGATCGCCATGTCCTTCTCCGGCCACATGATGATCGAGCTGATCCAGCCCAAGGATGACCGGCCGTCGGTGTACAAGGAGACCATCGGGAAGCGCGGCTACGGCTTCCACCACATCGGCATCGCCGTCGACGACGTGGAGGCGGCGCGCGAGCAGTACCACGGCCGCGGCTACCACGTGGCCTTCTCCACGCCGGTGCCCAGCGGCGGCACCGTGTACTACATGGGTGACCGCGACGATGCGCCCGGCTTCGTCGAACTGATCCCCGCCACCGAGGGCATGGAGGAGATGTTCACGCGCTACTGGCGCGCTTCGGTAGACTGGGACGGACGCGATCCGATCCGACCCTTCGGCTAGGCACCATGGCAATGCGCGGCCTTGCAGTGACGATCGCCGGCATCGTCATGGCCGGCTGTGCCAGCACGGGCGCTGATGCGCCCGCCGATGCCCTCACCGCCGCGGTGGACCATGCCTGCGGCGCCCAGGTGGTGTTCCTGGGCGAGGAGCCCTCGCATGGCGGCGGCAGGACGCTCGAGGTCAAGGCCGACCTCGTCACCGAGCTGATGCAGCGCTGCGGTTTCACGCACGTGGCCTTCGAGGGCCAGATCTACGACTTCATCGACCTCGAGGAGAAGCACGCCGCCGGCGCGGCGACGCGCGAGGCGCTGTACGACGCCATCGGCGGCCTCTGGTCGCGCGCCGCCCAGATCGATCCGCTGGTGAACCTGCTGCACAGCCTCGCGGCGGCCGGCGGCATCCGGCTCTCCGGCTTCGACATCAACGCCAATGGCGCCACGAGCTTCCATGCGCAGAACCACCTGGCGGCCCGGCTGGTGCAACCGCTGCCCGAGGCGGCCAGGAAGCGTTGTGGGGAGGTCCTCGCCAGGCTTCTGGCCTGGAAGTTCACGCCCGAGTATCCGAAGGATGCGGCATTCGACGCCGCGGCGCTGGAATGCGCCCGCGATGCCGAGCGCTCCGCCGCGGCCGGAGGCGCCGATGCCGTGCAGCTGCAGATGGCGCGAAGCTTCCGCGCCCTGCTCGAGATGAAGACCGCCGCCGACCGCGAACGCGCGATGGCGGAGAACCTGCGATGGCTGCTCTCGCGCCTGCCTGCCGGCACCAAGACCATCGTGTGGACGGCCAACACGCATGCCCTGCGCGCGCCGCTGGATGGATGGGAATCGATGGCCAGCCTGCTGGCCGCGCAGTTGGACGTGCCGATGAAATCCATCGCCATCGTCGCCGCCGGCGGGGCCCGCTCCGACGGCGCGGTGCGGATCGCGCCGATCAGCACCGCCGCGCCCGGCAGCCTGGAAGCGCAGGTATCCTCGTCGGCCGCGCCGCTCTCCTGGGCTTCCGGCAGCACGCTTCGCGGCGTGGGCGCCGCCCGGTCCCGCATCCTCGGCTACGCCGGCTACCGGGTGGCGCCGTGGCATGAACTGTTCGACGGCGTCCTCGTGGTCTCCGCCGAAGTGCCCCAGGTCTTCTCCAGGCCGGCGAAACCATTGCAGGAGCCCTGACCATGGCCGGCCACCGCATCTTCCGCACGAAGTTTTCCGCGCTGTACCCGATGTACGTGCAGAAGGCGGAGCGCAAGCAGCGCACGAAGGAAGAGGTCGACCAGGTCATCTGCTGGCTGACCGGCTACGACCGTGCCGGCCTCGCGCGGCAGATCGAGCGCGGCACGGACGTGGAAGCCTTCTTCGCGGAAGCGCCCGCGTACAACCCCGCGAGCGAACTGGTCACCGGCGTGGTCTGCGGCGTGCGCGTCGAGGACGTGGAGGATCCGCTGATGCGCCGGATCCGCCAGCTCGACAAGCTGATCGACGAACTGGCGAAGGGCCGCCCGATGGAAAAGATCCTGCGCAGGGCGGGATAGGACCGCGCTACGGCGCCAGCGCCGGCGCAATGCGGCGGATCCCGACCCCGGGGATGCTCCCCGTGCGCGCCCGCCCGATCTTGCCACTGCGCGCGCCGCGGGCGCATCCTCCTGCGGCAAGACGGGAGGGGTCCGCCATGAAAGCCGCCGTGTTCCGCAAGCTGCGCGCGCCGCTGGAAGTCACCACGCTGCCCGATCCGGTGCCGGGGCCGAACGAGGTCGTGGTCGAGGTCTGCCGCTGCGGCATCTGCGGCAGCGACCTGCACATCACCGAGGATCCGATCTTCGGTGTGCCGGCGGGCACGGTGCTGGGCCACGAGTACTCCGGCCGCGTGGCCGCGGTGGGACGCGACGTGGATGCCGCGCGCGTGGGCGAGCATGTGGCGGTGTTCCCGGTGCATGGCTGCGGCCGCTGCGCCACCTGCCTGTCGGGCCTGCCGGCGTGGTGCCGGCAGATGCGCGTGGACGGCGGCGGCTACGGGCAGTACGCGCTGGTCGAGCAGCACCAGCTGGTGAAACTGCCGCGCACGCTGTCGCTGGCCGACGGTGCGCTGGTGGAACCCATGGCGGTGGGGCTGCAAGGGGGCGGGGCGGTGGCTTATACCCATCTGGCGCTGGCGAGGGTCCAGGTTGTGGTGATT